>NZ_BAAAMR010000004.1:0-185076 GCF_039529375.1 Actinomadura napierensis | reverse complement strand
CGGCAGGACGGGCGGGAAGGCGGGTCGTGCGGAGCCCGGTGAGCTGGAGGGCGGCGAGGCCGAGGCCGCAGAGCAGCGTCCCGCAGGCGAGCAGGGGCGTCCGCCGCCGTCCCGCGGGCCCCGTCCGCACCGCCGGCGCCGGCGCCGCGCGGCGCCACCGGGCGAACGGATCGTACCGGTCGATCCGGGTCCCGATGGCGGCGAGCAGGGCGGGCACCACGAGCAGCGCCGCGGCGGCGGCCATGCCGACGACGGTCATCGCCGCGCAGGCGAGCGACCGCAGCGCCGGCATCGGGAACAGCAGCAGCCCGCACAGGGCCGCGAGCACGGTCACGGCCGAGAACAGCACGGTGCGGCCGGCGGTGCGCACGGACCGCTCGACGGCGGTCACGACGGTGACGCCGCGGGCCAACTCCTCGCGGTAGCGGGTGACGAGGAACAGGCTGTAGTCGATGGCCAGCCCGAAGCCGATGGCGGTGGCCAGGTTCGGCGCCAGCACCGAGATCGCCATGGCGCCGGCCAGCAGCCGCAGGACCGCGAGCGTCCCGATCACCGCGACCGCGCCGACCACGGCCGGGAGCATCGCCGCGTACGCCGAGCCGAAGGCGGCGAGCAGGATCAGGACGGTGACCGGCACGACGATGATCTCCGCGCGGCGCTGGTCCTCCTTGCCCTGCCGGCTGAACCGGACGTCCACCCACGACGGGCCGGTGGCCGACACCTTCCAGGGGCGGGCGAGGTCGCGGGCGCGCGGGACGAGCCGCTCGGCCGTCCGCGCGGCCTCGCCGTCGTCGCCGTCGAGGGTGATCGCCATGAGGGCGGACCGGCCGTCCTTGGACCGCAGGTCGGACGAGTGCGGGCTCCAGTACGACCGGACGCCCGCCACCCCCGGCTCCTTGCCGACGCGCTCGGTGAGGCGGCGGCCCCGGCGGACGGTCTTCTTCCCGGTGACGCGGTGCCCGGGTTCGACGAGCAGCACGAGGTCGGGGGGCCGCTGGTGGAAGCGGTCGGCGAGCATCCGGTCGGCCCGCGCGGACTGGGTCCCGGCGGCGCCGTACCCGCCGTTGGACAGGTGGTCGCCCAGGCCGGAGGCGGCGAGGCCGAGCAGGAGGGTCGCCAGGCCGGCCAGGGCCAGGACGGCCGTGCGCCGCCTGGCGCACAGCCGCCCGAACCGGCCCAGCAGGCGGCCGGGCCGCCCGCGGCCGCGCAGGGCGAACGGCGGCGCGGACCATCCCATCAGCCACCCCCCGGCCGGTCGTCACCTGACGTAGAGCCCGTAGGAGTCGCCGCGGCTCTCGCAGCGGTAGCCGCTGGCGCCGCCGCTGAAAACCAGTTCGGTGCCCTGGGCCTCGCAGATGAGCGAGCTGTCGTAGTCGCCGACGAACCGCCAGTCGTGCCAGTGATCGCTGCCGCCGCGGGGCGACGGGTCCGCGGCGGCATGGGCGGCCGAGAGGGGAAGGGCCGCGAGGGCCGTGGCCGCCGCGGCGGCCACGAGCAGCCGCTTGGCTGTGGTGCGCATGGGAAATCCCTTTCTGTGCGATGTGGGTAACAGATGGTGATGCTTTACGGCCGGACCGCGGGCCCGGCGCATGCACGCGGAGTCAGGCCCTGGACGGCGGGCCGGTCACCCTGAGCCACCGGGGCGGCGGGGGTCACGCGGCGGGCCGGTCACCCGGCCACGCGGTCCCACCACCAGGCGATGCCGGGAATCGGGAGCGGGTCGGTGGAGGCGTCCGACGGCCCGTCCGCCCAGCCGGGGTCCTGCAGCGGGGCGCCGGCGACCTCGACGGCGTTGTAGCGCGGCACCTTCAGCGCCCAGTCGATGTTGCCGCGGATGGCGTGACCGAGGCATTGCAGGTACTGCCGCAGCTCCTGGCTCGCTTTCGGCCGGACGTCCTCCCGCAGCCGCAGGAAGCGGGCCAGCACGCGGTCGCGCATGCCGACCCCCCGCACCATCGCCTCCTCGGCCGTCCACCCCTCGTGGTGGGCGAGGACGGTGACGAGGTTCTGGTCGGTGTGCCCCTCCCAGCACTCCTTGCGGTAGGAGTGCAGGTCGTTGTCCCAGGAGGCGACCAGGACGGCCATCTCCGTCAGGGCGCGCACGGCGGGCGAGTCCATCTCGCGCGCGGGCACTTCGGCGGCGGTGGCGATCTCCAGCATCGCCAAGGTGGGGGCTCCGCCCGCGCTGTGCAGCCGCATGGCCGTGTACTCGGCCAGGTCGGGCATGTGTCCGCGGACGCGGTTGACGATCTGCCAGGCCACGGCGAACAGCCAGGCGCGGTGCGCGTCGCAGAACCGGCGGACCTGGACGGGCGTCGCGCATTCGTGGAACGACCGTCCGATGTCCTGCAGCGCCGCCACGAGCGGGTCTTCGGTCAGGTTCTCGTAGGGCGCCTCCAGGGCGCGCTGGAGCGGCCCGGCCATGGCCAGGAACAGATCGGGCCGCGCGCTGAGCGGGCCGGAGTCGCAGCGCGCGTCGTCGAAGGCGAACCCCCAGTACACCCAGTGGGCCGCCATCTGGACGTTGTGCTCGGGCCCGAAGGGCGCGAAGCGCGCGTAGAACTCGGCGCTGTTGGTGCCGATGACGCGCCGGCGTTCGCGGTCGTCGCGGTAGAGGGGCATCCGGTCGACCCACTCGACCGCCCGCCGCTCGATCGCGTCGGCCCGCGGGTGGACGGCCGGTTCGACCGGGCAGTACACCGGCGGCAGTTCGGGGGTCGTCGCCGTGCTGGTCATGGCCGCTGTCCTCTCGGTGGTCTCGGCGGGGACTCGGTGGAGGGTTCAGTGGTCTCGGTGTTCTCGGCGGGGGAGGTGCGCCGGGCCGCTCCCGGCCGGCCCGGCGCACCAGTGGGTCAGAAGAACCAGACGCCGCCGCCGGAGCCGTTGAGGAGGTTGTCGAGGATGTGGGTGACGCCCTCGCCGCCCCCGTCGCCGCCGGAGACGGTGCTCGCCGCGGCGGCGACCGCGGTGCCGGCCATCGTCGAGACCGTCACGAACAGCACGGCGAGGAACTGCTTGATCTTTCGCATTACGGGGGTCCTTTCGGCATTCGGGGGATTGCGCCGAGTAGCTGCCCGTGACCCTGAGTGATCAAACCTGGGCGGCCGGAAATCAGCGATGCCGGTCCACCACGCACGCCGCGACCGCGAGCAGTTCCGCCGCGGCCCGGCCGGACAGCGGAAGGGCCCGCAGCCGGCCGGTCGCCGACTCCAGCCGATCTCGCGCCATTTCCTCGGTAATGGCGCGTCCACCTGCGCGTTCTATCCGGAACGCGGCTTCGCGGAGTTCCTCGTCCGCGGGTGCGCCGGTCAGCAGTTCGACCAGCCGGTCATCGCACCGCGGGCCGGCCAGTGCCGCGAGCACGGGCACGGTCTTCTTGTGGCGGCGCAGGTCACTGAAGACCGGCTTTCCGGTGACAGCGGGGTCACCCCAGATGCCGAGGACGTCGTCGACCGCCTGGAAGGCCAGGCCGAGCTCGCACCCGGCGCGGGCGAGGCCGGCCGCCAGGCCCGGCGGCGCGCCGGCGAGGACGGCGCCCATGGCGGCGGAGCACCCCAGCAGCGCGCCGGTCTTGCGGACCGCCATGGCGTGGTACTCCTCGACCGTGACCGCGTCCGGGCCGGTCCACGGCCGGGACTCGAACGCGGCGTCCGCCGCCTGGCCGCCGACCACGTCCAGCAGCGCCTCCGCCAGCAGGCCGACGGCCGCCGCGCACCGCTCGCGGCCCAGCACGTCCAGCGCGAGGGCCAGCAGCGCGTCGCCGGTCATCACGGCGGGGCCGGTCCCGTAGGCCTTCCAGAGGGACGGGCGGTGCCGGCGCCGCTCGTCGCCGTCCATGATGTCGTCGTGCACCAGCGAGAACGCGTGCACGAGCTCCACCGCGACCGCGCCGGGCAGCGCGGCCTCGTCGGGGGCGCCGGCGGCCTCGGCGCCGAGCAGGACCAGCGCCGGGCGCAGGCCCTTGCCGCCGCCGCGGGCGGGCGCGCCGCACGCGTCGCGCCAGCCGAGCGCGAACTCCGCCATCTCCACCAGCGCGGGGTCCAGGGTGTCCACCGCGGCGCGCATCGCCGGCCGGACGAGGGCACCGCAGCGGGCCATGGACTCGAAGGCGATCTCGGTCGCCTGCCGGGTGTTCGGCATCTCCACCTGCCTTGTGATCGACGGGCCGGGGCACCGGCCCCGAGGGGCCCGCCCGAACGGGACGAGCGTTCTCGGGGATCGCCGCGCACCGCCTTCACCAAACGCCGCATTCGCCGCTCGGGGCCGCGCGGGACGCGAATTCCCGGCGGCCTGACGTAGTCAGCCGCCATCGCGATCACCAGGAAAGGAAATAGCAGTGTCACGCGCCCGGCAAGAGGGCGTCACCCGTAGGCACTTCCTCGCGAGCAACATGCGACTGACCAGCGCGGACAGATCTCGCACACCGAATGATAAAGATCCTGGAATCCGAATCGGCCCCGATCTCGAAGGGTCAGTAATGCGCCGTAGATTTGAAAAGGTGGCCGCCACGGCAGGCCCTTATCGCCGGGAGACGGGTCGATTCGATCGCGCGCGGCGGTCTAACCTCAGGCCTCAGTGCGGGTATCGAGCGCACCGGTTTCACGCCCCCGGGAGACGCCGTACCGGTACACGCGAAGAGGGACTCGGTGCCGTCGCCTTGCCGAAGCCGCCCGAGCCCCTCTTCGCCCATGCGCGCCGTCTCCCGCCTGCCGGCGGAGGCCGCGGCGGGTGATCCCGATGGGCGGGACGGGGCTTCCGGGGGAAAGTAGAACTGGTTACAGTCGAAGGCGAATCCCGTTCTAGAAGGAGACCGCATGGGTACCCCGGTGATCGTCGAGGCGGTGCGCACGCCGCTCGGGAAGCGCAACGGCTGGCTGGCGGGACTGAAGCCGATGGCCGTCCTGTCGCACACGCTGATCGCCGCCGTCGAGCGCGCCGGCATCGACGCCGCCCAGGTGGAGCAGGTCTTCGCGGGCTGCGTGACGCAGGCCGGCGAGCAGGGCTCGCACATCGGCCGCTACGCCTGGCTCTACGCGGGGCTGCCCTGGCAGACCGGGGTCACCACGATCGACGCGCAGTGCGGGTCGGCGCAGCAGGCCGTCCACCTGGCCGCCTCGCAGGTCGCCGCCGGCGTCGTGGACGTCGCGATCGGCTGCGGCGTCGAGGTGATGAGCCGCGCGCCCCTCGGCACCAACGTGCTGCCGCACAACCCGCGCCCGGACGACTGGTCGCTGGACATGCCGAACCAGTTCGAGGCGGCCGAGCGGATCGCGCAGCGGCGCGGCCTCACCCGCGGCGACCTGGACGCGTTCGGCGCGCGGTCGCAGCAGCTGGCCGCCAAGGCGTGGGCGGACGGCCGGTTCGAGCGGGAGATCGTCCCGATCGAGGCGCCGGTGCTGGACGCCGAGGGCGAGCCGACCGGCGAGACCCGCACCGTCACCCGCGACCAGGGCCTGCGCGAGACGACCGCCGAGGGCCTGGCCAAGCTCAAGCCCGTCCTCGGCGAGGGCTCGCTGCACACCGCCGGGACCTCGTCGCAGATCTCCGACGGCGCCGCCGCGGTGGTCGTCATGTCCGAGGAGAAGGCGTTCGAGCTGGGGCTGCGCCCGCGCGCCCGGATCAGGGCGCAGGCGCTGGTCGGCGGCGAGCCGTACTACCACCTGGACGGGCCGGTCCAGTCGACCGAGCGGGTCTTGAAGCGGGCCGGCATGACGATGGGCGACATCGACATCAGCGAGGTCAACGAGGCGTTCGCGTCGGTCGCTCTGTCCTGGGCGTCGGTGCACGAGCCGGACATGGACACCGTCAACGTCAACGGCGGCGCGATCGCGATCGGCCACCCGGTCGGCGCCACCGGCGCCCGCCTGATCACCACGGCGCTGCACGAGCTGGAGCGCCGGGACGCGCAGACGGCGCTGATCACGATGTGCTGCGGCGGCGCGCTGTCGACGGCGAGCATCATCGAGCGCATCTGACGAGGACGCGTCCGACAAGGGGGGACCCCGGATGCGGAGCGCCGTTCCGCACTCCGTTAGGGTCCCCCCGAACCGACTCGCCCGACCGATTGGGCGCGAAAGGCGGTCTCGTGGAGCCGGTACCCGAAGATCTCGGCGGGGGGCTGTGGAGCGTTCCCGTCCCCATTCCGGGCAACCCGCTGGCCTACACGCTGGTGTACGCGGTGGAGAGCCCGCAGGGCCCCGTCCTCATCGACGCGGGCTGGGAGCACGAGGACGCCTGGACGGCCCTGCGCGACGGGCTCGGCACCTTCGGCATCGACGTCGCCGACGTGCGGGGGGTCGTCGTCACGCACTTCCACCCCGACCACGCGGGGCTCGCCGGGCGGGTCCGCGAGGCGTCCGGCGGGTGGATCGCGATGCACCGCGCGGACACCGAGATCGTCCGGCTGTTCCACACCAGCCTCGGGCACGAGGAGCGCCGCTCGTTCGAGCTGACCTCGATGCGCCGCGCCGGGGCCGGCGAGTCGGAGCTGGCGGGCGGGATGGAGCAGCCGCGGGTGGACCCGCCGGCCATCCCCGACCGCGAGCTGGACGACGGCGAGCTGGTCGACGTCCCCGGCCGCAGGCTGCGGGTCGTCTGGACGCCCGGGCACTCCCCCGGCCACATCTGCCTGCACCTGGAGGACGGCGACCGGATGTTCACCGGCGACCACGTCCTGCCGCGCATCACCCCGCACATCGGCCTCTACCCCTACGACACTCCGGACGTGGACCCGCTGTCGGACTTCCTCGGCTCGCTGGACAAGATCTCGGCGATGTCCGCGGACGAGGTGCTGCCCGCGCACCAGTACCGGTTCAACGGCCTGTCCGGCCGGGCGCGGGAGATCATCGGCCACCACGAGGAGCGGCTCGCGGAGGTGACGGCGCTGCTGTCGTCGCGCCCGGTCACGCTCTGGGACGTCACCGCGGGACTCACCTGGCGGCATCCGTGGCAGGAGATGCCGCTCGGCGCCCGCCGGATGGCGGCCGGCGAGGCGGCCGCGCACCTGCGGACGCTGGAGAACCGCGGCGTCGTCCGCCGCGACGGCGCCGACGACCCCCTCCGCTACGTCCTGAGCTAGCGAGAAAGCCGGTCAGGAGCGCAGGCTGATGCGGCGGCTCTCCAGCCACCGCTGATCGTCCTCGGTCCACATCAGGGCCTCGGGCTCGGCGGCGATGAGCCGCTCGAGCTCTGCCGTCGTAAGCGCGGCCGGCTCCGTCCACACCTGCGGGCGCGGCCACGCCGCCCGCCGGGCCCGGCGCTTGCGGACCGCCGCCCTGACGAGATCGACGACGGCGTACACCAGGATCCCGCCGGCCACCAGTGCGAGAAACATCGCGGGACCTCCCCTCCCCCGAACACGGGCGCGTACAAGGGTGACATTCCCCCACATACGGCCCTACACCGCTCGATGCCGGACAACGGCGTGCGCACGGGCGTCGCCACAGGGTGACGGGGCGATGCGATCCGAGTCACTCTGCAGTCTGGACTCTTGATGAGACTCCAGTCTCATGTTAGAACGTGTTCTATATCCGGATGCCAAGCAAGCGTTCGATCACAAGATCATCCGACCGGCGTCCGACGCCGGTGACCGGCCCCGCGTGGCGCGACACGGAGCCACCGTCCCGTCCTCGAAGTGACCAGCCCGCACCGGCTCGAAGGAAACCCATGGCCACTGAGATCCGTACCGCTCCCACCCCGGCCTTCGTCGCCCCCGAGATCGACGTCATCGATCCGGGCGTCTACGAGCGCGGCGGCATCCCGCACCGCCAGTTCGCGTGGCTGCGCGACAACGACCCCGTGCACTGGCACGCCGATCCCAACGACGGGGTCGACGGCTTCTGGGCGGTGACCCGGCACGAGGACGTGGTGCGCGCGTCGCGGCGTCCCGACCTGTACTCCTCGCACGAGCGGTCGGCGATGTTCGAGGAGTTCAGCGACGAGGACATCGCGCTGTACGGGCAGATGATGCTGTTCCAGGACCCGCCGGACCACACCCGGCTGCGCGGCATGGTCAACAAGGGCTTCACCCCCCGGATGATCGGCAAGCTGCAGGGCCACATCCGGGAGATCTGCAACCAGCTCATCGACGAGGCGGCCGAGCTGGGCGAGTGCGACTTCGTCGAGCACTTCGCGGCGCCGCTGCCGCTGTACACGATCTGCGAGCTGCTCGGCGCGCCGCTGGAGGACCGCGAGAAGATCTTCGCCTGGTCCAACAAGCTGGTGGCCTTCAACGACCCCGAGTACATCGGGGACCGCACCGAGTCGCAGCTGTGCGCCGCCGAGTTCGCCGGCTGGGCGGGCGAGCTCGCCGCCGCGCGCGCGACGACGCCGCGCGACGACATCGTGACCAAGCTGCTCACCCCGGACGCGGACGGCGGCCGGATCAGCGACGAGGAGTTCCAGCTCTTCGTGATCATGCTGTCGATCGCCGGGAACGAGACGACCCGGACCGCGACGGCGGGCGGCATGCAGGCGTTCTTCGAGCGCCCCGAGCAGTGGGAGCGGCTGAAGGCCGACCGGAGCCTGCTGCCCACGGCGGTCGAGGAGATCGTCCGCTGGGTGAGCCCGATCAACCAGTTCCGCCGCACGGCGATGGAAGACGTCGAGATGGGCGGCAAGCTGATCCGCAAGGGCGACAAGGTCGTGCTGTTCTACGGGTCGGCGAACCGGGACGAGCGGGTCTTCGACCACCCGTTCTCCTTCGACGTCGGCCGCGACCCGAACCCGCACATCGGGTTCGGCGGCGGCGGCCCGCACTTCTGCCTCGGCACCCACCTGGCCCGGATGAACCTGAAGATGATCTTCGAGACGATCCTGGACCGGATGCCCGACATCGCACCGGCCGGCGAGCCGCGCCGGCTGCGCTCCAACTTCGTCAACGGGCTGAAGGAGCTGCCCGTGCGCTTCACCCCGTCCCCCCGCCACGGTTGACGATCGAGGTCCCCCCGGACATGGAGGTCCAGGCGCGATGACCACCACCCCTGAGATCGACCTGGTGGAGCCCGGCGCGTACGAGCGCGGCGGCATCCCCCACGAGCAGCTGGCGTGGCTGCGCGAGCACGACCCGGTGCACCGGCACCACGGCGACCCCGGCCGGGACTACCCGCCCTTCTGGGCGGTCACCCGGCACGCGGACGTGGTGCACGTGTCCCGGCATCCGGAGATCTTCTCCTCCTACGAGCGGCTCGCGCTGTTCGACGAGCCGCCGGAGGAGCATCTGGCGCTGCAGCGGCTGATGATGCTGAACCAGGATCCGCCGGAGCACTCGCGCAAGCGCGGCATCGTCAACCGGGGGTTCACCCCGCGCGCGATCGGCGCGCTCGCCGACCACATCAGGGAGATCTGCGGGAGGCTGGTGGCCGAAGCGGTCGAGCGGGGCGGAGAGGCGGACTTCGTCCGCGACCTCGCCGCGCCGCTGCCGCTGTACGTCATCTGCGAGCTGCTGGGCGCCCCGCCGGAGGACCGGGAGAAGATCTTCCACTGGTCCAACACGCTGATCGGCGGGGACGACCCGGAGTTCCAGCGGACGCCGGAGGAAGGCCAGGAGGCGGCGACGCAGCTGTACGCCTACGCCAACGTGCTGGCCGCCGACCGGCGGGAGAACCCGCGCGAGGACATCGTCACCCGGCTGCTGCAGCCGGACGCCGACGGCCAGGTCCTGGACGGCGACGAGTTCGAGCTGTTCGTGATGCTGCTGTCGGTGGCCGGCAACGAGACGACCCGCAACGCCGCGTCCGGCGGGATGCTGGCGCTGCTGGAGCACCCCGAGCAGTGGGCGCGGCTGCGGGCCGACCGGGCGCTGGTGCGGACGGCGGCGGACGAGATCGTCCGCTGGGTGACGCCGGTCAACATGTTCCGCCGGACGGCCGTCCGGGACACCGAGCTGGGCGGACGCCGGATCTCCGAGGGCGACAAGGTCGTGGTGTTCTACGCCTCCGCCAACCGGGACGAGGCGGTGTTCGCCGACCCCGGCGCCTTCGACGTCGGCCGGGACCCGAACCCCCACCTGGGGTTCGGTGGCGGCGGGCCGCACTTCTGCCTGGGCTCCCATCTCGCCCGGCTCGAGCTGAGTGTGCTTTTCGAAACACTTTTGGACACTGTGCCCAATATTGAACTCGGCGGTAACGTACGGAGGCTAAGGTCTAGTTTCATCAACGGCATAAAGGAGATGCCGGTGCGTGTGCGACCGGCGTCCCGCGACTGACGGGAGTGGTGCGTGGGCAGGTACTGGCGTGGGTGAGGCAGACGAGCCGGGCGGACCGTTGCGGGTGGCCCTGCTCTCCTACCGGAGCAAGCCGCACTGCGGCGGCCAGGGCGTCTACCTCCGGCATCTGAGCCGGGAACTGGTCGACCTGGGGCACACCGTGGAGGTGCTGTCCGGCCAGCCGTATCCGGAGCTGGACCGCGACGAGATCGCCCTCACCAAGATCCCGAGCCTGGACCTGTACCGGGACGAGGACCCGTTCCGCACTCCGTCGCTCGGCGAGTTCCGCGACTGGGTCGACGTCCTGGAGTTCGCGCACATGAAGACCGGCGGCTTCCCCGAGCCGCTGACCTTCAGCCTGCGCGCGCTGCGCGAGCTGAGGCGCCGCCGCCGCGACTTCGACGTCGTGCACGACAACCAGGTCCTCGGCCTCGGCAACCTCGCCATCACCCGGCTCGGCCTGCCGCTGGTGACCAGCATCCACCACCCGATCAGCGTCGACCGGCGGATCGAACTGGAGGCCGCGCAGGGCGTCAAGCAGAAGCTCGGCAAGCGCCGCTGGTACGGGTTCGTCGCCATGCAGGCGCAGGTGTCGCGGCGGATCGGCCCGGTGCTGACGGTGTCGGACTCGTCCAAGGTCGACATCGTCAAGGACTTCAAGGTCGACCCGCGCGACATCGAGATCCTCCCGCTCGGCGTCGACACCCGGATCTTCCACCCGCGCGGAGAGCGCGTCCCCGGCCGGATCGTCGCGATGGCCAGCGCGGACGCCCCGATCAAGGGCGTCGACGTGCTGCTGCGCGCGGTCGCCAAGGTCGCCACCGAGCGGGACGTGCACGTCATCGTGGTCAGCCGCCCGCAGAAGGACGGCCCGACCGAGAAGCTGGTGAGGGAGCTGGCGCTCGGCGAGCGGGTCCGGTTCGTCAGCGGCATCAGCGACGACGAGCTGGGCGACCTGCTGGCGTCCGCGGAGATCGCCGTCGTCCCGTCCCGCTACGAGGGCTTCTCGCTGCCCGCCGTCGAGCACATGGCGTCCGGCAGCCCGCTGGTCGCCAGCCGCGCCGGCGCGCTGCCCGAGGTCGTCGGCGACGCGGGCGTGCTCGTCGCGCCCGGCGACGTCGAGGAGCTGGCCGCGACGCTGCGCCTGCTGCACGACTCCCCCGGGGAGCGGGCACGCGTGGGCGCCGCCGGGCTGGCCCGCGTGCAGGAGCGGTTCGCCTGGCCGGCCGTGGCGAAGGCCACCGTCGAGCACTACCGCGCCGCGATCCGCGAGCGGAACTACCTGCGGCTCGCCGCGTCCAAGCGGGCGGCCGGCGGCTGAGACGGGCGGCACCCGTAAGGGGCCGCATCACGCAAGACCGCATGTGAGAAGTGCAGTGGGAGCCCCATCCGGGCTCCCGTACGGAAGGAGCACGACCCTGCTGACCGTGGATTTCCAGCGGTTCCGCATCACCCCCGGGGACCGCATCCTCGACATGGGATGCGGGGCCGGACGGCACGCCTTCGAGCTGTACCGACGGGGTGCGCACGTCGTGGCCTTCGACCTCGACGCGGACGAGCTGGCCGGCGTCGAGACGATGTTCGGCGCCATGCGCCTGGAGGGCGAGGTCCCCGCGGGCGCGACGGCCGAGACCGTGCAGGGCGACGCGCTGGACCTGCCGTTCCCCGACGACCACTTCGACAAGATCATCGCGTCCGAGGTGTTCGAGCACATCCCCGACGACATGCGGGCGATGCGGGAGCTGCTGCGGGTGCTCAGGCCGGGCGGCAGGCTCGCCGTGACGGTGCCGAGCTGGCTGCCCGAACGGGTCTGCTGGGCGCTGTCGGAGGACTACCACACCGCCCCCGGCGGCCACGTGCGGATCTACACGCGCGCGGAGCTGGAGGCGAAGTTCAAGTCGATCGGCTTCAAGGTCGGCGGCCACCACCACGCGCACGGGCTGCACGCCCCGTACTGGTGGATCAAGTGCGCGGTCGGCGTGAACGACGACGGCAACCCGCTCGCCAAGGCCTACCACCAGATCCTCGTCTGGGACATCATGAAGCGGCCGCTGGCGACCCGGCTGGCCGAGCGCGCGCTGAACCCGCTGATCGGCAAGAGCGTCGTCGTGTACTTCACCAAGCCCGCGGCGACGAGTACGCCGGCGGCCCCGGCCAAGGAGACGGCGGATGCCGTCTGAGACCGCTCCCCCCTCCGTACCGGGGGTCGTGACCTCGGACGACATCGTCGCCACGGCCCGCAGCATCGCCCGCCAGCAGGAGGCGTCCGGCGCGATCCCGTGGTTCTCGCCGACCCACGGGGTGCCCGGCCACGTCGACGCCTGGAACCACGTCGAGGCCGCGATGGCGCTGACCGTCGCCGGGCTCGGCGAGCAGGCGCGGCGGGCCTACGAGTGGCTGGCCGACGTGCAGCGCCCGGACGGGTCGTGGCCCGCGAAGTGGGTGCTGGGCGAGGTCACCGAGCCGGGCGGCGAGTCCAACCAGGCCGCCTACGTCGCCGTCGGCGTCTGGCACGAGCTGGTGTGCACCGGCGACGACGACTTCGCGCGGCGGATGTGGCCGACGGTGCGCCGGGCGGTCGACTTCGTCCTCGGCCTGCAGACCCGGCGCGGCGAGATCATCTGGATCCGGCACGAGAGCGGCGAGGCGTCCGACCACGCGCTGCTGACCGGCTGCTCGTCGATCTACCAGTCGCTGCGCTGCGCGGTCGCGCTGGCGGAGCACCTCGGCGAGCCGCAGCCGGAGTGGGAACTCGCCGCCGACCAGCTCGGCCACGTGGTGGCCGCGCATCCGGAGGCGTTCGCCGACAAGAGCCGCTGGTCGATGGACTGGTACTACCCGGTGCTCGGCGGTCCGGTGCGCGGCGAGGCCGCCGCGCGGCGGCTGGCGGAGCAATGGGACACCTTCGTCGTGCCGGGACTCGGCTGCCGCTGCGTGTCCGACCAGCCGTGGGTGACGGCGGCGGAGAGCTGCGAGCTGGTGATGGCGCTGGACGCGGCGGGCGACCGCGACCGGGCGCTGGAGCTGTTCGCCTCCATCCAGCACCTGCGGCACGAGGACGGCTCGTACTGGACGGGCTGGCAGTTCGAGAACGAGCGGCATTTCCCCGGGGACCGTTCCACCTACACGGCGGCGGCGGTGGTCCTGGCGGCGGACGCGCTGGCGGACGCCTCGCCGGGGGCGCGGCTGTTCAAGGAGATCGCCGGGCGCCCGCTCGGGCCGTGCGCCGCGTCCGACCCGCTGGCGTGCGGCTGCGCGCTGGTCCCGGTGCGGTAGCCATAACCATGTGGGGGGGCGACCCCCCACACCCCCCGCTGCGGGGGCGCCCGGCGCCCTCCGCTCCGCTGGCGCTCCGCTGCGGGCTTCGGCCACCCCCGGTGGGGGGCCGGCCCCCCACGCCCCCCGGTGGGGGCTCCGCCCCCACACCCCCCCGGTGGGGTTCCCGGTGTTGCGCGGTGGCCGTTCTGCGGCTTATGAGGCGCCTGGGGCGGCGGGTCGGGGGGCGGCGGCCGGGTCCGCTTCGGAGACGCGCTCCAGGACGCGTAGGGAGCCTTGTGCTCGGCGCTCTTCGAACGCGCCGCTCGCCAGCGCCCGAAGGTAGACGTGGTAAGGGGGCCGCCCGCCGTCCTTCGGGTCGGGGAACACGTCGTGGATCACCAGCGCGCCGCCGACCGCGACGTGCGGCGACCAGCCCTCGTAGTCGCCCTGCGCGTGCTCCTCGGCGTGGCCGCCGTCGATGAACAGCAGCGCGAGGGGGGTGCGCCAGAACGCCGCGACCGTCCGGGACTGCCCGACGACGGCGACGACGTGCTCCTCCAGGCCGGCGGCGCCGACCGTCTTGCGGAAGGTCGGCAGCGTGTCCATCCGGCCGGTGCTCGGGTCGACCAGGGACGGGTCGTGGTGCTCCCAGCCCGCCTGGTTCTCCTCGGAACCGTGGTGGTGGTCGACGGTGACGACGACCGTGCCGGCCAGCCGGGCGGCGGCGCCGAGGTAGATCGCCGACTTCCCGCAGTACGTCCCGACCTCCAGCAGCGGACCGGTGGCGGCGAGCCGCGCCCCGTACTCCAGAGCCGTCTCGTAGAGGACGCGGCCCTCGTCGTCCGGCATGAAGCCCTTGGCGCAGCGGGCGGCGCGCAGGAGGTCCGCCGGCATCGCGGGAGGGCCGGCCGGGCGGTCCGCGGCCCCGGTCGTCCCCGGGAGGGTGGACGCCTCGTGAAAAGCGGACGGGGTTCCAGTCATCGGGGCACACTATCCGACGCCGAATGAGACTCGGGTCTCGGCCCGGTCTTGCCACCTCAGAATGGAACGTGTTCTACTTTTCCGGGCGGGCGACCGGCGGCAGAACCCCGTTCGGTAGGTTGGGCGCCGAGCACCGGGCCGGCGGGGCCGCGCCGCCGTGCGGACCTCCCCGGGACCGCCCGCCCATCCGGGAACGCGAACGGAGTAGCCGATGAGAGTACGAGTCGACCCGCTGGTGTGCGAGGCCAACGGCGTCTGTGTCGGGCTCGCCCCCGAGGTCTTCGACCTCAACGACGACGACGAGCTGGAGATCCTCAAGCCGGACGTGCCGGCGGACGAGGCCGACCACGTCCGGCATGCGGTGCGCTCCTGCCCGAAGGCCGCCCTGAGCCTGGAGGAGTAGGCGCCCCGCGGTTCGTCAGCGGCCCGGTCCGCGTGCCATCCTGCTGCCTGTCCGTCAGGCGACTAGACGATCGTGGAGTGCGGGTGGCGTTCGCAGCTGCAGCGGGCCGTCTCCGGACGGCCCGGACGCTCGCGTCCGTTGTGGCGGCGGCGCTGGCCGTCCCCCTGGCGGTGCCGCCGGCGGCGCTCGCGGCCGCGCCGCTCACCGGGCGGCACATCCGCGACGTCCAGGGGGCGGCGCACCTCTCGCCCCTGAACGGCGCGACGGTCGTCAACGTCCCCGGCGTCGTCACCGCCGTGACCGGCAACGGCTTCTGGATGCAGGACCCGCACCCCGACCGCAACGACGCGACGTCCGAGGGCGTGTTCGTCTTCACCCGCACCCGGCCGTCCGCCGTGGCCCGGGACGCGGTCCGGGTGAGCGGGAAGGTCAGCGAGTTCCGGCCGGGCGGCGCCTCGTCCGCCGGGCTCGCCCGCACCGAGATCGACGCCACCTCGACCGCCGTCGCCGGGCACGGCGCCGCGCTGCCCGCCCCCGTCGTGCTCGGGCCGGGCGGGCGCCGTCCGCCGTCCGCCGTGGTCTCGGCCCGGAGCGGGGACGTGGAGAAGGGCGGCGCGCTCGACCCGAAGCACAGCGGCCTCGACTTCTACGAGTCGCTGGAGGGGATGCGCGTCCGGATCGGCGACGCCGTCGCCGTCGGACCGTCCAGCGACGGGCAGGTGCCGGTGCTGCCCGCCAACGGCGCCGGCGCCGGGACGCGGACCGGGCGCGGCGGCATCCTGCTGCGCGACGGCGACGCCAACCCCGAGCGGATCGTCCTGGACGACGCGCTCGCGCCGCTGCCGGGGATGAACGTCGGCGACCGGCTGCCCGGCGCGAACGACGGCGTGCTCGACTACTCCTACGGCGACTTCACGCTGCTGCTCACCTCCACCCCGCGGCGCGCCGGGGGCGGGCTGCCGCAGGAGGTCGCCCGGCCACAGAGGCCCGGCGAACTCGCGGTCGGCACCGCGGGGCTGGCCGGCCTGAACCCCGACAGCCCGCCGCAGCGCTTCCGCGACCTCGCCGGCGACATCGTCCAGGGGCTGGGCTCCCCCGACCTCGTCGCGGTCAGCGGGCTGCAGGACAACAACGGCCCGCGCGACGACGGCACCGTCGCAACCGACCAGACCGTCGCGCAGCTGATCACCGCGATCAGCGAGGCGGGCGGCCCCGCCTACGACTGGCGCTCGGTGAACCCGCGCGACGGCGCCGACGGCGGCGGGAAGGGCGGCAACAGCCGGATCGGGTTCCTGTTCCGCACCGACCGGGGGCTGGCGTTCGTGGACCGTCCCGCGCCCGCCGACCCGATGGCGGAGGACCCGCCCGCCGGGCAACCCGACCCGTCCGTCACGGCGGCGAAGGCGGTGCGGCGGACGGGCGGCACGGCGGGCCTGTCACTGTCCCCCGGCCGGATCGCGCCGCGCGACGCCGCCTGGAGCGGCGCCCGCAAGCCGCTGGCCGGCGAGGTCACCTGGCGGGGCCGCCGCATCATCGTCGTCGCCGACGACTGGTACCCGCGCAGCGGCGACGACCAGCCCGTCTTCGGCCGGTTCCAACCGCCGTCCCGGCCCACCGAGTGGCGCCGCGACGCGCAGGCCCGCGTGGTCGCCGGGTTCGTCAGGTCGGTGCAGGCGGCGGGCGGGAAGGCCGACGTGATCGTGACGGGCGGCCTCAGCGACGGCGGGACGTCCGCGCCGGTCCGGACGCTGACGACGGGCACCGGGCTGACCGACCTGCCCGCCAGGCTGCCCGCGAAGGAGCGCTACACCACCGTGTCCGGCGGGAACTCCGAGGACCTCGACCACATCCTGCTCAGCCGGTCCCTGCAGAAGCGCAAGCACGAGTTCGACATCGTGCACCGCGGCTCGGAGTTCGCGGCGCGCGCCGGGGACCACGACCCGACCGTGGTGCGCATCGACCTGTCCGGGAAGTGACGGGCGCCACCCCTTTTCCGGCGGCACCGAAAGATCGTCTGGGAACGATCCGGAAACCCGCTGGTGTTTGTCTCCCCGGCCCGGGGGCAGCGACCGGTCGTCACACCCCCTCAGGGAGGAGACGCCCCCCATGGCGTACAGATATCGGTCGCGCCACATCAGCCTGATCGGCCTGATCTATCTCATCATCGGCGTGTTCGTCGCGTGGGACCGCGGCTACATCGACGTCCCGCTGCTCCGCCAGGTCGGCAGCGCGCTGCTGGCCATATTCCTCTGGTTCCTCATCCTGCTCGGCGTGGACCTGCACATCCGCGGCTGAGCCCGAGACCGCACGGGCCGCCCGCGCGTCCCCCCGCCGTCGGGCGGTCCGTGCCCTCCACCCCCGGCGACAGGTCCCCGTCGCGCCGGGGTCATAGACCGCAAAGCACTCGTCGGGTTACTTTCCGCTCATGACGAAAAAAGACTGCAGTTGCGGACATGGCGGCGGATGCTCGTGCCCGAAGGGCTGCTCCTGCGGCTGCAACGGGTGACCCCCTGACCGGGCGCCGCCCTAGGGCTCCGTCCTCGGCGCGGCGCTCGGCGCCGGCGCGGGCGCCCGCCACAGCAGCGGCGTCTCGGCGCCGTCCCGGACGCTGACGCCGGTGGCGAGCACCGTGCCGCCGGCCGGCGCCATCGCGGTCAGCCGCTGATCGCCGCGCCCGCCGAGCCCCCGCGCGGGGACCCGGCGCCACGCGGCGCCGTCCGCCGAACCGAACACGGCCGCCTCGCCCGCCGCGGTCGTCGCGCCGGCCACGAACCCCTTCGGCGTCGCCGCCAGCGCGGTCAACTGCCGCGCGCCCGCCGGGGAACGTCGTGCCCACGTCCGCCCCGCGTCGGCCGACACCAGCAGGCCCGCGCCCGTCCCCGCCGCGACCAGCATGTTCCCGCGCGCCGCGACCTGCCCGAGCGGGCCGGTGCCCGGCGGCACGGCGGCCGCCTGCGTCCACTTCGCGCCGTCCGGCGACGTCCAGACGGCGGGCTTGCCGTCCCGGCCGCCGACCGCCGCGTACCCCGTGCCGGTCGCCACCACGTCGGCGAGGTTGCCCGCCACCGGCGCGCGCCTCCACGTCCTGAGGTCGGTCGACCGCCAGGCGGCGCCTCCGCCGACCGCGACATAACCCGCCGGACCGGACGCGACGGCGGCCAGCGGACCCGCGGGCATCGGCGCCCGCTGCCACACCGTCCCGTCCTGCGACGTCATCGCGAGCGCGCCGGGACGGGCACCGGACGTCCGGCCGACCGCCAGCCACCCGCGCGCGCCGAACGCCACGTCCGCCAGCGCCCCGGCGACGCCCGGGAACCGGCCGCGCGTCCATCCGCGGCCGTCGGGCGAGCTCCACACCGCCACGCCGCCGTTCGTGCCACCCACCGCGACCGCCCGGCCCGGCCCGGCCGCGAGCGACCGGACGGTCCGCTCGGCGTGCACCGCGCCGGGCACCGCCGCGAGGTTCACCCCCGACAGGTACGCGTCACCGCCCTGCCGTCCCGAGACCATGACCGCGCCGCCCGCCGCGACCGCGAGCCCACTGCTGACCACGGGGCCCACGACCGTCCCGGACGGCTGCCAGCCGCGCCCGTCGGCGCTGCGCAGCACCGTGCGCCGACCCTTCACGCCCTTGACCAGGACGCCGAGCCCGGCCGCGGAGCCGCCGAACCGCTCCACGCCGGCGTAACCGGGCGCGGAGAACTGGCCCTTCGCCTGCCACCTCAGGCCGTCCGGGGAGGTGAACAGCACTCCGAACCGGGTCGTCCTGCGGTGCTTCTTCGGGCCCGTCGTCCGCTGCCCCTCGCGCACCGTCACGAACCCGCCCGGCCCCGCGACCAGGCCGTTCGTCGAACCGTACGATCCTTGGGCCTGCGGGACGTTCACCGCCGTCCACGTCCGCCCGCCGTCCGCGGACCGCCACAGGCCGTCGCCCCGCACCGTCCGGGTGACCTTCTTCTTGCCCTTCTTGCGGGTCACCTTCCGGCTGAACGTCCCGTGCGTCACCAGCACGTCCCCGGCCGCGGCGAGCCGGTCCAGCCCGGTGATCCCGGCCTGCAGGCCGTCGATCCGCTGCCACGCCCGGCCGTCCGCGGTGCTCCACACGACCGCCCGGCCGCCCGCCGACCCCACCGCGGCGTACCCGTGCGCGGTCGCGGCCAGCGCGTTCACCTGGTCGCCCGGCTTGAACGCGGACGTGTCGAGGTGCCGCGTCCAGGTCGCGCCGCCGTTGCTCAGCCACACCACCGTGCCCGCGGGCGACTGGCCGAGCGCGATCCAACTCCCGGACCCGGCCGCGACGAGCCGCGGGCGCTCCCCGGCCGGGGGCTCCGCGCCGCCCGCCCCGCGCACCTTCGCCGCCTTCCACGCGTGCCCGCCGTCCGCGGACACCAGGAACCGCGTGCGCTCCTGCCCCGGCGTGCCGTCGCCCTCCGTCCCGGCCGCGACGACCGTCCGCCCGGACGCGGCCACCACGGCGAGGTCCTGGACGAGCCCGTCCGACGCGGCCGCCGGATCGGTGGCGAACATCGCCCCCGCCGGAACCGCCGCAGGCACCCGCGGCTTCTTCGCTCCGTCGTCACTCCGGTCGAGCGCGAACAACACACCACCCGCGACGACCACCAGCCCGGCCGCACCCGCAATGACGACCCGCACCCCACGCGTCCGCCGCCCCCCAGCGTCCGGGACGACCGGCTCAGGCTCGACACTCGCCGCCTCCCCGGCCCCCGGCTCTACCACCTCGGGCTTCGCCGCTTCCGTATGCGGCTCGGGCGCGGTTTCGGCGGGGGTGCGGCGCTTGCGCTTTCTTGTGTTCGGCTTCTTGTTCGCGGGCTCGGCGGCGTCCGCGGGGATCGGGGGTTCGGTGGGCGGGGCGTCTGCGCGGATGGCGTTGCGGCTCGGGGGCGTCTCGGGCGCGGTCGCGCGGTCGCGCGGGGGTGCTCCGTGGCCCCAGCGGATGCCGGCGGTGCGCCATGCCTCGTAGGCGCGCTGCCAGGGCGACACAGCCGCCGGGAGGTCGGCGAGGTCGCCGGCGACGCCGAAGGTCAGGCGGCGCCTGACCTGGCGGGATCCGGTCGGCCGGTCGTCGGCAGGGGGCTCCGCGCCGGCCGGGGACGCGGTGCCGTCCCGCTCCGGGGTCCTCGCCGTCACGCATGCTCCTTCACGGTCCTGGGGCCACTATCAAACCGCGCCACGCCGGTGCCTGTTCGGACATCTGCGGGAACGGCGGCCGATCAGGCCGCTGGAGCGTTCTATCACCTCACGCCGGGCGGATCCGATCTTTCGCCTCGATCTCCCCCTTGTAGGCGAATCCCTGGATGTGCACGACCGGGGCGTCGGGGCCCGGAGCGCCGTGCAGGTCGGCCGAGACGCCCATGCCGCCGGTCTCCACGCGGACGCCCGGCGGGACGATGACGTCGACCGTCGACTTGTAGGCCAGGACGCGGATCGTCGTGACGGGCCCGTCGAGTTCGGCGGCGCGGAGGTCGAGCAGGGCGTGCCCCTTGTAGACGACGGTGGTGAACCGTTCCGGCAGGCGCCAGATGCCGGTGCGCCGGACGGTGCTCTTGTAGGCCATCTGGAAGCGCCCGGCGGGGCCGCGGTCGGTGGCGGGCGGGGACGCGGCGGCGCCCGGCAGGTCGGCCGAGACCTCGGCCAGGTCGTCCTCGGTGCGGGCGGCCAGGGCGAGGTCGATGCGCTGGTCCAGCTCGGTCTCGCTGAGCCGGCCCTCGGCGTAGGCGGTGTGCAGCCGGACGAGGACCCGGTCGCGGTCGCCGTCGGAGGCGCGCAGGCCCTTTCGCTGCTCGACGGTCATCTCGGCATCTCCTTCGCGGCGGTGTGCCCGCAGCCCGACTCGGGCTGAACGCGATGTATCTTAACTCGATCTCGCTCGGTTTGCGAGAGATTCGCCCGGATCCGACTCGCGATCATGGGATGCCGGGCTCGGGGGCGTCCGGCCGGTAGATTCGGAACCAGCCCGTTGATTGAGGGGGGACGGTCCATGGGCGGGACGCCGGGGCGCGCGCACGGCCCGTACACGCTGTACGACCTGGACGCGATGCCCGAGGAGGGCCGGCGTTACGAGCTGGCGGACGGCTGGCTGAACGAGCTGCCGGGCGACATGTGGCACGACCACGCCGCCGACACGCTGAAGTCGATCCTGAAGGACGCGGCCCGCCAGGCGGACGCGGACGTGCACGTGGCGGGCGCGCCGCAGGACGTCACCACCCCGTCCGGCGTCCGCAAGCCGGACGTCTTCGCCGTCGCCCGCGACGTGGCGCGCGCCGCGCTGGAGCGGCGGACCCGCACCTACTACGGCCCCGACCTGATGCTGGTCGCGGAGGTCGTGACGCCCCGCACCGTGAACGAGCAGATCGACCGCGTCCGCAAGGTGGACGAGTACGCGGCGACCGGCATCCCGCACTACTGGCTCGTCGATCTGGAGCCCCGCCCGTCGATCACGATGCTGGAGCTCACCGAGGGCCGCTACGAGCTGGCGGGCAAGGCCCGCTCCGGCGAGACGATCACGCTGGACGCGCCGTTCCCGATCAGCTTCGATCCCGTCCGCCTGTCCGAGATGGACTGACGCCGCCCCCGAATCGACAAGGCGACGGGTGGCCGGATTCTTTCAGTTGTTGGCGATCTCGCCACTTTTTGCCGCGGTGGCGGCGGGGCAGAGTGAGGGCGTCGCAACGGAGAGAGGGAGAAACGCCATGTCGGAGCGGATGCGGGCGGTCAGGCAGGACGTGCTGGGCGGCCCCGAGGTGCTGAGGCTGGTCGAGGTCGACCGGCCGGAGCCGGGGCCGACGGAGGTGCTGGTCCGGGTGCGGGCCGCCGGGGTGAACCCGACCGACTGGAAGCACCGGGCGATGAAGATCTTCCTCGGCGACCCGCCGTTCACGCTGGGCTGGGACGTGTCCGGCGTGGTGGAGGAGGCCGGGTTCGGGGTGACGGTCCACAAGCCGGGCGACGAGGTGTTCGGCATGCTGCGCTACCCGCACGGCGTGGGCTCGCACGCCGAGTACGTGGTGGCGCCGTCGCGGACGTTCGTGCGCAAGCCGGCCGGGATCGACCACGTGCAGGCGGGCGCGCTGCCGCTGGCCGCGCTGACGGCCTGGCAGGCGCTGGTGGACACGGCCGACCTGCGGGAGGGGCAGCGCGTGCTCGTCCACGCGGCGGCGGGCGGGGTCGGGCACCTGGCGGTGCAGATCGCCAAGGCGCGGGGCGCGCACGTCCTCGGGACGGCGAGCGGATCGAAGCACGCGTTCCTGCGGGGGCTCGGCGTGGACGAGCCGATCGACTACCGGAGCGTCGACTTCGCCGAGGCCGCCGAGGACGTCGACGTCGTGCTCGACACGATCGGCGGCGACTACGGGCCGCGCTCGCTGCGCACGATGCGGCGCGGCGGCACGCTCGTGACGGTCGCGGGCCGCGCCCAGCCCGAGGACATCGCGCAGCAGGCGGCCGAGCACGGCGTCCGCTTCGAGAAGCTGCTGGTCGAGCCCGACTTCCACGCGATGTCGCAGATCGCGGCGCTGGCGGCGGCCGGGCGGCTGCGCGCGGAGATCGACACGGTGCTGCCGCTGGAGGACGCCGCGAAGGCGCACGAGCGGGGCGAGACGGGACGGGTGTCCGGCAAGATCGTCCTCACCGTCTGATCACCGGCCGAGGCCGCGGAGGTAGGCGGCGCGGTCGAGCGGGTCGCCGCCGGTGCGGGGGCGCGACGGCGGCCTGCCGGTGACGGGGCGCTCGCCGGACGGCGCCGACCACCAGGTGCCCTCCCCGCCGGTGAGCGCGGGCAGGGACGTCTCGGCCTCGCGGACGCGCCCGGCGGGGATCTCCCCCTTGACCGTCCAGCCGCCGGGCCCCGGTGCGGGCTCGGCCGCCCCGGCGCCGAGCGCGGCGAGCGCGACGAGGACCCGGCTGAGCGCGTCGCCGGGGATCTCCGCCTCGAACGCGTGGCACGGCTCGTGGACGCGGGTGCCCGCCCGGGCGAGCGCGGTCATGAGGACGAGCGGGGTGAGGCCGCGGAAGTCGGCGGCGGTGCTGACCGGGCCGGCGTACCCGGACCGGGTCAGCACCACGGCGCAGTCGGTCACCGGCCAGCCGTGCAGGCCCTGCTCGAGGGTGCGGTGGACGGTCTCCTCGATCGCGCGGTCGAAGGCGTGCGGCAGCGCGCCCGGCTCGGTCTCGCGGCGGAACGCGTTGCCCGCGCCGTTTGGCGCGGGTTCGACGCGCAGGCCGACGGTCGCCCAGAAGTCCGGCACGCGGCGCCGCCAGTTCATCTCCTCGGCGGCCTCGCCGACGCCCGCGGGGCGTTCGAAGCAGACGGTGCGGCTCTCCTCGAAGACGGCCTCGATCCCGGCCTCGGCGAGCAGCCGCGCGCCGATGATCTCCTTCTGCACCTCCCCGTACAGCAGCACCGACGTCGCTCCGGACGGGGCGGGCCGCGCGCGGATCAGCGGGTCCTCGTCGGCGAGGTCGAGGAGCGCGGCGCGCAGCCGGCCCCCGTCGGCGGGGCGGCGGGCGCGGACGATCGTCTCCAGGGACGGCGGCGGGAACGGCGGGACGTCCCGGACGGGCGGGCCGATCCGGTCGCCGACGCGGACCCCGGCGAGCCCGCGGACGCGGGCGATGTTCCCGGCCGTCAGCGATGCGCCGGGGGTTCCGGCGACGTCCAGCCCGGTGATCTGCCCGCCGCGTCCCCCAGTGAAGACGACGTGCTGCCGCAGGCGCACCTCGCCGGAGAACAGCCGCAGGTAGGCGACCCGCTCGCCGGAAGCGGTGCGTTCCACGGCGAAGACGGAGCCGCGCGTCTCGCCGTCGTCGGAGCCGGGGCCTGCGGGCGGCAGCAGGGAGCCGATCCCGTCCAGCAGGTCGCGGACGCCCTCTCCGGTCGTCGCCGAGCCGAAGTACAGCGGCTGGACGGTCCCGGCGGCCGTCTGCGCGCGCAGCGACGCCCGCATGGTCTCCGGCGGGGTGTCGCGGCCCTCGACGAAGTCGGCGAGGAGGTCGTCGTCGCCGTCCGCGAGGATCTCCACCGACGGCCCGCACGGCACGGCGCGCCCGCCGCGGACCCGGTTCAGCGGCACCGCCCGGGCGCCGAGCCGGCGCCCGATCGCGGCGAGCACCGCGTCCGGGTCCGCCCCGGTGCGGTCGATCTTGTTCACGAAGACCAGGGTGGGCAGGGCCAGCGCGCGCAGCGCCCGCATCAGCACGCGGGTCCGCGCCTGCACGCCCTCGACCGCCGACAGCACCAGGACGGCGCCGTCGAGCACGCCGAGGGCCCGCTCGACCTCGGCGGCGAAGTCGGCGTGGCCGGGGGTGTCGATCAGGTTGACGTTCAGCGCGCCGAGCCGGAACGGCGCGACCGCGGAGCGGATCGTGATGCCGCGGCCGCGTTCCAACTCGCCGCGGTCGGTCTGGGTGTCACCGGCGTCGACGCTGCCGAGCCGGGCGATCGCGCCGCTGTCGAACAGCAGCCGCTCGGTCAGGCTGGTCTTTCCCGCGTCGACGTGCGCGAGGATGCCGAGGTTGAGCGTGGGCATGGGCGGTGGAGTCCTCGAAAGCTCTCGTCCGGAAGGGGCTCTGAGATTCCGAAGACCTGGCGCATTCCGCCTCCGCTGCTCGATGGACGTCCGGCAGGCCATGCTGCCAGCGCGCCCGCCGACGCGCGTACCGGTTTTTCTCTAGCCTGGGACGGTGCTGCTGCTGACGACGCTCGACGGCTGGCGCGCCCAGCCCGGGCCCCGGTTCGTCCTGTCCGACGCGGGCGCCGTGTGGGCGCCCGACTCCGAACCCGACCTGCTGGCCATCGCCGACGACGTGTACGGCGGCGGCGAGGCCGGCCAGCTCGTCGCGGTCGCGCTGGACCCCGAGCCGGGCCTGAGGCCGCCGCGCGGCGTCATCGACAAGGCGACCGCGACGGCGGTCCGGTACGTCCGGCGCGGGCCCGACGGCCGGCACGTCGCGCTGCTGGACCGTCCCGCCACCGCCGAGGCGCTCGACCTCCTCCCCCACCCCGAGGGCGGCTGGTACCGGGAGACCTGGCGGTCGGACGTGTCGTTCGCCCCGGACGGCTACCCCGGCGAGCGGGCGAGCGCGACCGGCATCTACTTCCTGCTGCCGCCCGGCGAGGAGTCGATGTGGCACGCGGTCCGCTCGGCGGAGATATGGCTGTGGCACCGGGGCGGCCCGCTGTCGCTCCTGCTCGGCGGCGCCGGCGACGAGCCCGGCTCCGACCCGGAGACGGTCACGCTGGGCGCCGACGTGGCGGCCGGCGAGGTGCCGCAGGCCGTCGTGCCGCCCGGCGTCTGGCAGGCGGCGCGCCCCGCCGGGCCCGACGAGGTCCTGGTCAGCTGCGTGGTCTCCCCCGGCTTCGACTTCACCGACTTCCGCGCCCGCCCCTGACGGATCGGCGCGAAGCGGCGCGCCGTCCCCGTGCGTGGCCTCAGGGGGGCGGCGCGCCGCAGGCTCGGGGGTCAGTCGGAGGAGAAGGCGGCGTCGAACGCGGCGGACGGCGGTTCCATCGCGTTCAGCGCCCGGACGAACTCCAGCGCCTCGGGGGCGCCCTGGAGGCGGTCCATGCCGGCGTCCTCCCACTCGATCGAGATGGGGCCGGAGTAGCCGATCGCGTTGAGGGCGCGGAAGACGTCCTCCCAGGGGACGTCGCCGCGGCCGGTGGAGATGAAGTCCCAGCCGCGCCGCAGGTCCGCCCAGGGCAGGTGGGAGGAGAGCCGGCCGCGGCGGCCGTCGCCGGTGCGGACCTTGGTGTCCTTGCAGTCGACGTGGTAGATCCGGTCGCGGAAGTCGAACAGGAACCCGACCGGGTCGAGCTCCTGCCAGACGAAGTGCGACGGGTCGAAGTTCAGGCCGAACGCGGGCCGGTGCCCGATCGCCTCCAGCGTGCGGACGGTCGTCCAGTAGTCGTAGGCGATCTCGCTGGGGTGGACCTCGTGCGCGAACCGCACGCCGACCTCGTCGAACACGTCCAGGATCGGGTTCCAGCGGTCGGCGAAGTCGGCGTAGCCGCGCTCGACCATCGCCTCGGGGGTGGGCGGGAACATCGCGACGGTGTGCCAGATCGACGAGCCGGTGAACCCGACGACGGTGTCGACGCCGAGGCGGGCGGCGGCGCGGGCGGTGTCCTTGATCTCCTCGGCGGCGCGGCGGCGGACGCCCTCGGCCTCGCCGTCGCCCCAGATCCGCTCCGGCAGGATCGCCTGGTGGCGCTCGTCGGGGATGTCGCAGACGGCCTGCCCCACGAGGTGGTTGGAGATCGCGAACACCTTGAGGTCGTGCTTGGCGAGCGTCTCCAGCTTCCGCGGGACGTAGGCGTCGTCGGCCAGGGCCCTGTCGACCTCGAAGTGGTCGCCCCAGCAGGCGATCTCCAGGCCCTCGTAGCCCCAGCCGGACGCCAGCCGGCAGACCTCCTCGAACGGCAGGTCGGCCCACTGGCCGGTGAACAGGGTGATCGGTCGCGCCATCACGGGCTCCCCTCGACGTCGGCCCAGCCGCCGGACGCGGCGCTCGCCTCCACGGCGGCGAGGACCCGCTGCACCCTCAGCCCGTCGGCGAACGACGGGCTCGGGTCGGCGCCGTCCGCGATCGCGGCGAGGAAGTCGGCCATCTGGTGGGTGAAGGTGTGCTCGTAGCCGAGCAGGTGGCCGGGCGGCCACCAGTGCCCGGCGTACGGGTGGACGGGCTCGGTCACGACGATCCGCCGGAACCCGGCGGTCTCGGCGTCCTGCGCGCCGTCGTAGAACCACAGCTCGTTCATCGACTCCAGGTCGAACGCCAGCGCGCCGGACGAGCCGCTGACCTCGATCCGGAGCGCGTTCTTGCGCCCCGTCGCCATCCGGGTGGCCTCGAAGGAGGCGAGCGCGCCGCCGTCGGTGCGGCCGACGAACAGCGCCGCGTCGTCCACCGTGACCTCGGCCGTCCCGCCGCCCGGCAGCGGGCGCTCCCCGACGAAGGTGTCCATCACGGCCGACACCCCGGCCAGCGCGTGGCCGGTGACGAACTGCGCGGTGTCGATGATGTGCGCGCCGATGTCGCCGAGCGCGCCCGTCCCGGCCCTGGCGCGGTCCATCCGCCAGGTGAAGGGGGCGGCGGGGTCGACCAGCCAGTCCTGCAGGTACTGGGCGCGGATGTGCCGGACGGTCCCGACGCGCCCGTCCGCGACCAGCCGCCGGGCCAGGGACACCGCCGGGACGCGCCGGTAGTTGAACCCGACCATCGACCGGACGCCCCGGGCCCGGGCGCGCTCGGCGGCGGCGGTCATCGCCTCGGCCTCGGCGACCGAGTTGGCCAGGGGCTTCTCGCACAGCACGTGCTTGCCCGCCTCCAGCGCCGCGACCGCGATCTCGGCGTGCGCGTCGCCCGGCGTGCAGATGTCCACGATCTGCACGTCGTCGCGGCGCAGCAGCTGCTTCCAGTCGCCCTCCGCCGCCGCCCACCCGAGCGTGCGGGCCGCGGCGGCGGCGCGCCCGGCGTCGCGTCCGGCGAGGGCGGCCATCACCGGGGTCAGCGGCGGGTCGAAGAACGGCCCGACGGTGCGCCACGCCTGGGAGTGGGCGCGGCCCATGAACGCGTGCCCGACCATCCCGACTCCGACGGTGGTCAATATGCTCACCTCTCTGTTGATCTCCGGGAGACGCCCCGGCCCGCGGCGGCGCGCCGCCCCCCGCTCAGGACTCGAAGCCGAGCGGCAGGTAGCGGCCCACGTTGTCCCTGGTGACGGTCTCGGACGCCAGGGTGAGCGACTGCGGCGGCTCCAGCTCCACCAGGTCGGCCATGCCCTTGCCCTGCGCCAGCAACCGGGCCAGCCGGACCGCGGACGCGGCCATCGTCGGCGGGTAGGTGACGGTCGCCTCCAGCACCCCGTTCCCCGACTTGATCTCGCGCATCGCGTTGGCGGACCCGGCGCCGCCGACCATGAAGAACTCCTTGCGGCCGGACTGCTTGATCGCGGCGAGCACGCCGATGCCCTGGTCGTCGTCGTGGTTCCACAGCGCGTCGATCTTCTTGTGCGCCTGCAGCAGGTTCGAGGCGACCTGGTTGCCGGTCTCCACGGTGAACTTCGCGTCCTGCTTGGCGGTGACGGAGTAGCCGTAGGACTTCAGCGCGTCCGCGAAGCCCTTGCTGCGGTCCTGGGTGAGCGGCAGCGTCGCGATGCCCTGGATCTCCACGATCACCGGGTTCGACACGCCCTTGGCCTTGAGCTTCTTGCCGATGTAGTGGCCGGCGGAGACGCCCATGCCGTAGTTGTCGCCGCCGATCCACGTCCGGTACGACAGCTTGTCGGGGAACACCCGGTCCAGGTTGATCACCGGGATGCCGGCGTCCATCGCCTTGCGCGCGACCTGGTTGAGCTGCTCGCCGTCGTTCGGCAGCATCACCAGCACGTTCACCTTCGCCGAGATCAGCGACTCGACGGCGGAGATCTGCTGGTTGATGTCGTTGGTCGGCTGGACGGGCTTGAACGTCACGTCCTTGTACTTCTTGGCCTGCGCCTCGGCGTTCTTGGCGATGGCCGCCGTCCAGCCGTGGTCGGCGGCGGGCGCGGAGAACCCGATGGTGACCTGCCTGCCGGGCTTGTCGTTGTCGCCGCCGAGCGCGCCGGCCTGCGCGGCGGGGGCGGGGTCGTCCTTCTCGCTGTTGCTGGTGCAGGCGGTGGCGAGGGCGCCGGCCGCGACGGCGGCGCCGCCGAACAGGACGCCTCTGCGGGTGGGGCGGGGGCTCTGGTCGCGCATGACGTGCTCCTGGTGTCTGGGGTGGGGGGCCGCCGGGCGCGCGCGTTCCCCGGGACGCGTGCGCCGGCGGTCGGACGGGCGGCGGGGGGCGGCGCGGCAGGACGGCCGGCGGGTCAGGTGGGCGAGCGCAGGCCGCGGCGCTGCAGCAGCACCGCGATCCCGATGATCACTCCCTTGGCGATGAGCTGGTCGCTGGTCTGCAGGCCGTTCAGGATGAACAGGTTGGTGATGACGGTGAACACCAGCACGCCGAGGATCGACCCGACGACGGTGCCGCGCCCGCCGGTCAGCAGCGTCCCGCCGATGATCACGGCGGCGATCGCGTCCAGCTCGTAGAGGTCGCCGTGGGTGCTGGAACCCGTGGTGGTGCGGGCCATGATGATGATCGCGGCGACGCCGCAGCAGAACCCCGACAGCGCGTACAGCAGCAGCGTGTGCCGCCGCACGTCGATGCCGGCGAGCCGCGCCGCCTCCGGGTTGCCGCCGACCGCGAACGTGCGGCGGCCGAACGTGGTGCGGTTCAGCAGCACCCAGCCCGCGATCGCCACGGCCGCGAAGATGTACACCACCAGCGGCAGCCCGAGCACCTTCGTGGTGGACAGCGACTCGATCGCGTCGTTCTCGGGCCGGACGAGCTGGGTCTTGCGGTCCGACATCCGCTGCGCCAGCCCGCGCGCCGACACCAGCATCGCCAGCGTCGCGATGAACGGGACCATCCGGCCGTAGGAGATCAGCAGACCGCTGACGACGCCCGCGCCCGTCCCGACGAGGATCGCGCACAGCGCCATCACCGCCGGTCCGTACGACTGGGTCGCGACGGTCGTCGCCCACACCGACGCCAGCGCCATCACCGAGCCGACCGACAGGTCGATCCCGCCGCCGATGATCACGAAGGTCTGGCCGACCGTGATCACCCCGATGGTGGCGGCCAGCGCCAGGATGCCGACCAGGTTGCCGGAGGTCGGGAAGTTGTCCGGCTCGGTGACGACGCCGACCACCGCCAGCAGCGCCAGCGCGGCGACGAGCCCGAGATGGCGGAACTCGCCGGGCCCGCGCCCCGCGCCCTCCCGCCGCAGCGGCCGCAGCGGCCCCTTCGCCCACGCTCCGCGTGCCGGGCCGCCGCGCACACCCGCATCCGTCTCGGTCACAGGGCGCTCCCTTCCATGATCATGTTGAGTACGGCGGCCTCGTCGAGGGCGGCGGCGTCGCCGCTGTGGACGACCCGGCCCTCGCGGACGACCAGCACCCGGTCGGCGAGGCCGAGCACCTCGGGCACCTCGCTGGACACCAGCAGCACCCCGATGCCGCGCGCCGCCAGGCCGCGGATCACCGCGTACAGCTCGGCGCGGGCGCCGACGTCCACGCCGCGGGTCGGCTCGTCCAGGATCAGCAGCCGCAGGTTTCGCGCCCCGGCCAGCCACCGGGCCAGCACGACCTTCTGCTGGTTGCCGCCCGACAGGGTCACCACCGGGCGGCGCGGGTCGGGCGGCCGGATGTCCAGCGCCTCGATCTGCTCGCGGACGTCCGCCAGCTCGCGGCGCCGGTTCAGCCAGCCGAGCCGCGCGTACCGGCGCAGGCCCGCGACCGTCACGTTCCCCGCGACGGTGTCGTTCAGCAGCAGCGCCTGGCTCTTGCGCTCCTCCGGCGCCATGCCCATGCCGCGCCGCACCGCCGCGCCCGTGTCGCCCGGGCGGACCGGGCGGCCGTCCACCAGCACCCGCCCGCGCGCCGGGCGCCGCGCCCCGTAGATCGTCTCCAGGATCTCCGAGCGGCCCGACCCGACGAGCCCGGCCAGCCCGACGATCTCCCCGGCGCGGACGGCGAAGGACACGTCCTCGAACGCGCCGGGCAGCGCGAGCCCCTCGACCCGCAGCACCTCGTCCCGGCCGCCGTCCGGCGCGGGCCGGTCGGGGAAGACGTACTCGATGTCGCGGCCGGTCATCAGCGACACGATGTGGTCGGTCTTCGTGGTCTTGGCGGGCAGTCCGTTCGCGACGGAGCGGCCGTCCTTCAGCACGGTGACCCGGTCGCCGATCTCGCGGATCTCCTCCAGCCGGTGCGAGATGTAGACGACCGCGACGCCGGCGGCGGTCAGCTCCCGGATGATCCGGAACAGGTTCGTCACCTCGTCGTGCGCGAGCGCGGCCGACGGCTCGTCCATGACGATGAGCCGGGCGTCGTGCGACAGCGCGCGGGCCATGCTGACGACCTGCTTGCCCGCCGCGGGCAGCCGGCCCGCCTCCCGGCGCGGCGGGATCTCGCCGTGCCCGAGCCGGGCGAGCAGTTCCCGGGCGGCCCGCTCGGCGTCGCCGCGCCGGGTGAACCCGAGCGTCGCGCGCTCGTGGCCGAGGAAGACGTTGTCGGCGACCGACAGCCCGTCCACCAGGTCGAGCTCCTGGTAGATGGTCGCGATGCCGGCCCGCATCGCGGCGGTCGGCCCGGCGAGGCGCACCGGTTCGCCGGCGAAGACGATCTCGCCCTCGTCCGGCTGGTGCGCGCCGGCCAGCACCTTGATCAGGGTGGACTTCCCGGCGCCGTTCTGGCCGAGCAGGCAGTGCACCTCGCCGGGACGGACGTCGAGGTCGACGCCGTCCAGCGCGCGGACGCCGGGGAACTGCTTGACGATGCCGCGCATGCGCAGCAGCGGTTCGGGGTCGGACGGGCCCATCGGGCCTCCACGGGTGAGGAGGGGCGCGGGTCGGGGACGGGGGTTCGGGGGACGCGGGGTCAGACGGGCCGCGGGTCGGGCGGCGGCGAGAACACGTGGTCGCTGATGAGCCGCGCGCCGCCCACCACCCCGGCGGCGCCGGCCAGTTCGGACAGCACGATCGGCAGGTTGCCGGTCGCCAGCGGCGCCGACCGGCGGTAGACGACGCTGCGGATCTCGGCGAGCAGGGTGTGGCCGAGCCCGGCGACGCCGCCGGCGATGATCACCAGGCCCGGGTTGAAGAAGCTGACGAGCCCGGCGAGGACCTGCCCGACGTGCCGGCCGCCCTCCCGGATGATCCGCACCGAGGCCGGGTCGCCGGCCGCCGCGGCCTGCGCGACGTGCTCGCCGGACAGCTCCCCGTGCGCCTCCAGCAGCGCCGCGAGCTGCGGCGACTCCCCCGAGCGCGCCGCCGCCCCCGCGTCCCGCGCGAGGGCCGCGCCGCCGAAGTAGGCCTCCAGGCAGCCGGCGTTGCCGCACGCGCAGATGGGTCCGTCGTCGTCGATCCGGATGTGCCCGATGTCGCCCGCGCTGCCGGAGACGCCGCGGTAGATGGCGCCGTCCACGACGATGCCGCAGCCGATGCCGGTGCCGATCTTCACCAGCAGGAAGTCGTCCACCGAGCGCGCGAGGCCGGCGTGCAGCTCGCCGAGCGCCATCAGGTTCACGTCGTTGTCGACCCGGACGGGGCAGCCGAGCTCCTGGCCGATCGCGTCGCGCACCGGGAACCGGTCCCAGCCCGGCATGATCGGCGGGACGACCGGCATGCCGTCGCGGAAGCTCACCGGCCCGGGGACGCCGATCCCGGTGCCGTGCACCCGCGGGATCAGGCCCTCGTCGCGCAGCTTGCCGAGCAGGTCCAGCGCCCGGTCGAGGACCGCCGTCGCGCCCAGCCGGACGTCGCACGCCTCGCTGACGTGGCCGAGCACCTCCAGCGCCCCGTCGGTCACCGCGACGTCGATCGAGGTGGCGCCGATGTCGAAGGCGACGAACCGCAGGCTCGGCGACAGCCGGACGATCCCGGACCGCCGCCCGCCGCGCGAGGCCGCGAGCCCCGCGCCCTCCACCAGCCCGAGCTCGACCAGCCGGTCCAGCTCGACGGCCAGCTTCGAGCGCGACAGCCGGACGACGTCGCCCAGCTCGGCGCGCGAGCGCGGGCCCTCGTCGCGCAGCAACCGCAGCAGGCGTGCCTGATGCACGTTCTGCGGGCGAGCCGGCATGCGCATCACGCCGTCCTCTCGGGTTCCGGTGCCGTGACCGGGCCGTGTGACCCCGGTCTCATGCGGAGACCGTAACCGGCTTTCGCCGCCTTGAGAAGACCTTTCGACCATCTCGATCGAACTTTTCACAGTCACAGGACAAAGTCGGCCGTGAAAAAGCCCCGGACCGGGTGTCCCCGGGCCGGGGCTCGTTCGCCGGCCGCCGTCCGGCCGGGTCTGGCGGGTGTCAGTAGGTGACGGCCTGCCGGGAGCCGCTCATCGTGCGCATGATGTGCTCGACGAGGGCGATGAGCACGCGCTTGGCGTCCTCGCGGTCGCGGACGTCGCAGTCGATGACCGGGATGTCGGAGGACAGGTCGAGGGCGTCGCGGACCTGGTCGGGCGTGTGCCGCCCGGCGCCGTCGAACCGGTTCACCCCGATGATGAACGGCACGCCGCGCCGCTCGAAGTAGTCCACCGAGGCGAAGCAGTCGGCCAGCCGCCGGGTGTCGACCAGCACGACCGCGCCGAGCGCGCCCTTGGCCAGCTCGTCCCACATGAACCAGAAGCGGTCCTGGCCGGGGGTGCCGAACACGAACAGCACCAGGCCGTTGGGCAGGGTGATCCGCCCGAAGTCCATCGCGACGGTCGTGGTGGTCTTGGACGACACCGCGGTGGTGTCGTCGATGCCGATGCTCTTCTCGGTCAGCGCCTCCTCGGTGCGCAGCGGACGGATCTCGCTGACCGCGCTCACCAGGGTGGTCTTGCCGACTCCGAAGCCACCGGCCACAAGGATCTTGACGGTCAGCGCGGAATCGCCCGCCTGGGCGGCCGCGTCAGAGCGCACGGATTCCATCGATCACTTCCTTGAGTACGCGCTCGCTGGGGAACTGCGCCACCGGCGCGGGGCGCCGGACCTGTATCAGCGAACGGTCGAGCAGGTCGCCGAGCAGGACGCGGACGACCCCGAGGGGAAGTTCCAGATCCGACGCTATCTCGACAACCGACAACGGGGTGCGGCAAAGCTCCAGGATCATGTCATGTTCCGGCTCCGGCGACCACGGGGACGCCGGAAGGGCCGGGTGCCGATCCGCGCCCTCCGGCGGATCGAGGGCCTCGATCAGCGCGACGAGGTCGAACTCGACGCCGTCGTAGTGGGTGCGGCCGCCGGTGAGCGCGTAGGGGCGCACGACCGGCCCGGCGGCGTCGTCGAACCATCCCGTGCCGCCCGCGGCGCCGACCGCCGCGCCGGCGTCGTGCCGGTGCGGCCACCCGGGCCCGGAACCCTCGGTCGCGTCCACCTCACACTCCGCCCTCGGCGGCGGTCACCCGCGGGTTGGCCGACAGGTGCTGGCCGACCCGGGTGACGAGCATCGCCATCTCGTAGGCGATCATGCCGAGGTCGGCGTCGGCGTCGGCGAGGACCGCCAGGCAGGCGCCGCGGCCGGCGGCGGTGACGAACAGGAACGCCGACTCCATCTCCACGATGGTCTGCCGGACCGGGCCGCCGCCGAACGACTCGCCCGCGCCGCGGGCCAGGCTCTGGAAGCTGGCGGCGACCGCCGCGAGATGGTCGGACGCCTCCTGGCCGAGCCCCCGGGAGGCCGCCATGCGCAGGCCGTCGCTCGACAGGACCACCGCGTTCTGCACCTGGGCGACCCGCTGGACCAGGCTGTCCAGCAGCCAGTTCAGCTCACCGCCGGCACCGCCCGCGGCATCCGCGCCGGAGTGCTGGGCTTCTGTCATGGGGCGTCGTCCTCCTGGTCACCTCGGTTGGGTGCGGCCTCCGCCTCGGCGTCGGCCGCGTCCCGCCTGCCGCGCTGCCAGCCGCGCTGCATGGCGGACATCATCGATCGCATGGTCTCGGGCGAGCGGGCCGCGTCCGGGACGTCCGGTGGAGCGGTCCCGGCACCGGGCGCGCCGGCGGGCGGCGCGGGGGGCGCGCCCGCGGGTTCGGCCGGCGCCATGTCGGCGGGGACGGGGGCGGCCATCGGCATGGACGGCTCCGGCGCGGACGCCGGTGTCTGCGGCCGGGGCGCGGGCTCCTGCGGTCCAGGGGCCTGGGGTGCAGAGCCTTGGGGTGCAGGGGCTTGGGGTGCGGGGTTCTGGGGTGCGGGGTTCTGGGGTGCGGGCGCAGTCCCGGCGGGCGGTGGCGCCTGCCCCCGCGCGGCCAGGTGCGCGTCCACCCGCTGTTTCAGTTGCGGTGCGAGGTGCGTCTGCCGGCGGCGCTTGGGAAGCTCGCCGTCCGTCAGCGGCGGCGCGGGCTCCTCCGCCTGGGCGGGTGCGGCCTCCGGCGGCGTGGCGTGCGCGGTGTCCGGTGCCGGCGTGGTGCCCGGTGCCGTCCGCGGCCGGTCGCGCCGCGCGTTCCTGCGCTCCGGCAGCGGCGTCGGCCCCGGCATTTCGGCCCGGACCGGCTCCGCCTGCACGGACTCGGCCCGAACCGGCTCCGCCCGCACGTGCTCGGCTTCGGCGACCAGCCGGACCACACCCTGCTCCACCGCGGGCGCGGCGGCCGCCGACAGGGCGCCGGCCGTGCTCGCGGCGGGCAGCCGCATCGGGCCGGTGTTGCGGCGCGAGACCGGCTCCTGCTCCGCGGTGTCCACGATGAGGGCGCCGGGGATCAGCGCGATCGCGGTGGTGCCGCCGTACGGCGACTGCCGCAGCGTCACCTTGATGTCGTGCCGCTCGGCGAGCCGCGCCACGACGAACAGGCCGAGCTGCGCGCTGTCGGACGGGTCGAACTCCGGCGGGTCCTCCAGCCGCGCGTTCGCGGCGCGCAGCGCCTCCTCGGTCATGCCGAGCCCGCGGTCCTCCACCTCGATGGCGAAGCCGTTGGCGACCGGGTGCCCGCTGACCCGCACCGGCGACTGCGGCGGCGAGAACGTGGTGGCGTTCTCCACCACCTCGGCGAGCAGGTGGATGACGTCGGCGACGGCGGAGCCGAGCAGCGCGATCCGCGGCAGCGGCTGCACCCGGACCCGCGGGTAGTCCTCGACCTCGGCGACCGCGCCGCGCACCACGTCCACCAGCGGGACCGGACGGCGCCAGCCGCGGCCCGCCGTCTTGCCCGCCAGGATGACCAGGCCCTCGGCGTGCCGGCGCATGCGGGTGGCGAGGTGGTCGAGGCGGAACAGGTCCGACAGCTCCGACGGGTCCTCGGTGCGGCGCTCCATGGTGTCGAGCAGGCTGAGCTGGCGGTGCAGCAGCGCCTGATTGCGGCGGGCGAGGTTGACGAACACCTCACTGATCCCGCGCCGCGCCGCGACCTCGCCGGCCGCGGCCAGCAGCACCGCCTCGCGGGCCCGGTCGAAGGAGTCGGCGATCTGCCGGATCTCCCGGATCCGGAAGTCGATGCCGGGCTCCGGCTCGGGCTCGGCGGGACGTCCCGCGCGGACCTGCTCGGCCAGCAGCGGAAGCCGCCGGCGGGTGAAGTCGACGACCGCGCCGGCCAGCGTGCGGCACTCGCGCAGCAGCCGCCGCGACACCCGGATCGCGATCAGCGCGGACAGCACGACCGCGACCAGGCCGAGGCCGCCGGCGATGCCGAGCCGGACGAACACGCCGACCGCGATGTGCTGGGCCCGGCCGGTGACGTCGTCGAGGCTGCGGTTCTCGAAGTCGTACAGGCGGTCGTCGGCGTTGTCGGCGACCGTCCGCCACTGGGACGGCTCGACGGGCTGCACCCGCGTGGTGCGCGCGGACCGTCCGGCCGTCGCGTTCCGGTTCCCCGCCACGGCGCCGGTCGCGGTCCCCGTGCCGGTGGCCGCCGCGCCCGTTGACGTCGTGTTCTTCTTCGTCGCCGCGGGCCGGGCCGGCTCGGTGCTCCGGATCACCTGGTCCTCGAGCTTGCGCAGCTGCGCGAACTGGGGGGTGGCGGTGAGGCGCTCGTAGCGGGCGCGGTCGACGGCGGGCAGGTTCGGGACGTTGTCCGCGTACGTCATCCGCTGCGCGCCGACGAGCTGCGCGAACTCGCCGCGCTCGGCGGCGCTCAGGTGCCCGGCGGCGAGCGCGCCGGTCAGCAGCGCGTCCTCGCGGGACAGGAACTCCCGGCCGCGGCCGACGGAGGTGAGCGTGCGGGCGTCGGCGGTGATGGTCCCGTTGGCCGGGGTCGTCGCGCTGTAGATCGCGAAGCCCGCGTCGATGACGGCGCTGTAGTCGGCGAGCACGTCCGCGCGGCCGGAGGCCCGGTCGTCCACGCCGCGCCGGGTCGCCTCCAGCGTGCCGAGCCTGGCCAGCAGGTCGTCCATCCGCTTGACGACGCCCGGCAGGATCGAGTCGCGCAGCCCGCCGTCCGCGAAGCCCTTCCGCACGTCCTTCACGGCGCCGTCGGTCGCCTGCCGCTGCGCGCGCAGCACGCCCGGGTCCACCGCGCGGGCCGAGCCGGCGTCCGCCATCGACAGCCGGCGCTCCTTCTGCAGCGCGTTCATCAGCCGCTGCGTGGGCAGCACCGCCTCCTGCTGGAACTTGCGGCTCTGCAGCAGCTGGTGGGCGTCCCCGTAGGTGATGCCGGTGAGGAACATCCACAGCGCGGCCAGCGCGAGCAGCGGCACGAGGACCAGAAGGGTGATCCTCGCCCGGATCGAGGAGAAGCGGGAGGCCATCACGGCTGGTGGACCATGCTCACATCGGTGGCTTTCGGCGATGGGGGGTGAGTCATGCGGGGGAAACCTCCCGAAGCGGGATGTACGGGGGTGTGCGGGACTCTACTACGTCGCGGGTCCGCGACGATCAGGTGACCGAGCGTCATCCGCGCGGCCGCCGGAGTCCGGCCAGCTCAGCACGTGCTCCATCAGCGCGATGAGCACCTGCTTGGACGAGTCGCGGCGGCGCGCGTCGCACAGCAGCACCGGGACGCCCGGGTCGAGGTCCAGCGCGATCGCCACGTCGCGGGGGTCGTGGCGCTGGGCGCCGTCGAAGCAGTTGACGGCCACCACGAACGGCAGGCGGCGCCGCTCGAAGTAGTCGATGGCGGGGAAGCAGCCGGTCAGCCGCCGGGTGTCGGCCAGCACGACCGCGCCGATCGCGCCCGCGGACAGCTCGTCCCACATGAACCAGAAGCGGTCCTGGCCGGGAGTGCCGAACAGGTAGAGGAGCAGCTGGTCGGAGAGCGTGATGCGGCCGAAGTCCATGGCGACGGTCGTGGTCGTCTTGGTGCGCACGCCGGTGACGTCGTCCACGCCGACGCCGCGGTCGGTCAGCGGCTCCTCGGTGTGCAGCGGCCGGATCTCGCTGATGGAGCCGACCATCGTGGTCTTGCCCGCGCCGAACCCGCCGGCGATGAGGATCTTGGTGGTGACCAGCGGGCGGGCGGCGAGCCCGGCCCCGGAGCCGGAACCTGGACCCGGCACGGGCCCCGCGCCGGGTCCCGTGCCGGGGTCAGAGGGCGCGTAGGCCATTGAGGACCTCCCTCAGCACGCCCCGCCCCGGGCGGCCGCCCGCGGGCGCGGCGGAGTCCACCACCGCGATCAGCCCCTCGTCGCGCAGGTCGCCGAGCAGCACCCGGACGACCCCGAGCGGCAGCCCGAACTCCGAGGCCAGGTCGACGACCGCGACGGGGCGGGCGCAGCCGCGCAGGATCCGCGCGTGGTCGGGGCTGTAGCGCAGCCGGTCGCCCGGCTGCGCGCCGGTGGCCGCGACCACCGCGATCAGGTCGAAGCCCGCACCCGCGGGACGGGTCCGGCCCCGGGTCCGCGCGTAGGGGCGGACGAGCGGGCCGGCCTCCCGGTCCAGCCACCGCTCCGCCGACGGGTTCATCGGTCAGCACCTCCCCGAGGGGCACGACCCCCCGCATCTCCCCGGACGGGCTCCGCCCGGGATCACCGCCCCTGCGGGACGGCACCCCCCGCACCGAATCCGCCGCCGAAACCGGCGCCGAAGCCGCCGCCGGCCGGCTCGGACCGCGGGGCGGCCTGCAGATGCTGCCCGACCCGCTTGACCAGCACCGCCATCTCGTAGGCGACCAGGCCCGCGTCGGCGTCCGCCTCGGCGATCACCGCCAGGCAGGTGCCGTCCCCGGCGGCGGTGACGAACAGCAGCAGCGCGTCCATCTCGATGATGGTCTGGCGGACGTTGCCGCCCGCGAAGTGCCGGCCGGCGCCGCGGGCCAGGCTCTGCACGCCGGACGCCAGCGCGGACAGGTGCTCGGCGTCCTCGCGGCCCAGCTCGCTGGACGCGGCGACCGCGAGCCCGTCGCGGGACAGGATCACCGCCTGCCGCACGCTCGTGACACGCTCGGCGAAGTCGTTGAGCAGCCAGTTGAGCTCACCGGTGACCGTGTTGTGCATCATCGGGTTCCCTCATCCTCCCCATCGGACGCGCGTCCGCGCCGCCATCCCTGCTGTACCGAGGCCATCAGCGAGCGCGCCTCCTCGGGGGACCTCGCGATCCCGCCGGCCGTGCCGCCGCCCACCGGAGGAGGCAGCGGCGGCGGCTCCTTGCGCAGCTGCGGTGCCAGGTTCTCCTGCCGGACCCGGCGGGGCAGCCCCGCGTGGGTCCCGGCGGGATGCCCGCCCTCCGCGCCCCGAGAGCGCTCGCCGCCGACGACGGTACCGTTCCCGGGCCCGCCGTTCACCGCCGCGTCATCGCCCGGACGCGCACCGTGCCGTTCCGTACCGTCCGGGAGCGCTTCGTCCGAGAGCGCACCGTCCGAGAACGCGCTGTCCGGGAATGCGCTGTCCGGGAACGCGCCGTCCCTCAGTGTCTCGTCGGGCCGTGCATCGTCCGGTGGTGTAGCGCGGACGCCGGACCCGTACGCGGGCGCGGGCTCCCAGCCGTCTGCGGCGGACCGGTCGTCCGCCGCGGCGCCTTCCATGCTCGCCGGCATGCCGTCTGCGAGGTCGTCGGACCACGGGTTCGCGGGCGCGCCGCGCGGCGCGCCGGGGTCGGTGGCCAGGCCCGGGTCCTCGGGGGTTCCCCACGGGTTCGCCGGCCCGGCGAGCTGCGGCAGGACGGGCGGCGCCTCGCGCAGCGGCACCGGCTCGGGCCATCCCGCGCCGGGACGCGCCGGCTCGCCGCGCGCCGGGTCCCGGCGGGCGAACACCCCGATGTCCGGGACGACCTCGGCGCGCGTGACGACCTCCGGGCGCGGCGGCCCGCCGAAGGGCACGTCGGTGTACGGGGTGCCCATGAACGCCGGCCCCGCGCCGGCGGGCCCCGCGTTGACCGGCTCGGCGTCGGCCGGTTCCGGAGCGGGGGCGCCCGGGACGTCTCCGTCCCGGTGGTCCGCCGGCTCGCCGGTGCCCGCGGGCGCCTCGACCGCCGGCGTGTCCGGCCCGTCGCCGTCGAGCGGGAGGTCCTCGTCGTTCATCCGGTCGGCCGGCACGACGAGCTCGTGCGGCATCAGCACGATCGCGGTCACGCCCCCGTACGGGGAGCGGTGCAGCGAGACGTCGATGCCGTGCCGGGCCGCCAGCCGGGCGACCACGAACAGCCCCAGCTGGTCGGTGTCGACCAGGTCGAACTCCGGCGGCTCGGCGAGCCGCCGGTTGATCCCGGCGAGCGCCTCCGGCTTCACGCCGAGCCCGCGGTCCTCGATCTCCACGACGAACCCGGTGCCGACGCGCTCGGCCATCACCCGCACCTCGGTGTTGGGCGGGGAGAACGACGCCGCGTTCTCCAGCAGCTCGGCCAGCAGGTGCACGACGTCGGTGACGGCGGAGCCGACCAGGCCGTCCTCGGACTCGGTCAGCACCACCGCCCGGGTGTAGTCCTCGATCTCGGCGATGGCGGCGCGCAGCACGTCGGTGATGTGCACCGGCCGCCGCCAGCCGCGGCCGGGGGTGGCGCCGGACAGGATGATGAGGCTCTCGGCGTGCCGCCGCATGCGGGTCGTGAGGTGGTCGATGCGGAACAGCGCCTCCAGGTCGTCGGCCTCGGCGCGGCTCTCCAGCCCGTCCAGCATCGTCAGCTGGCGGTGCAGCAGCGACTGGTTGCGGCGGGCGATGTTGAGGAAGATCCGGCTGACGCCGGCGCGCAGCTCGGCCTGCCCGACGGCGGCGTCCACGGCGGTGCGCTGCACCTTGGCGAACGACTCGGCGAGCCGGGCGACCTCGGTGGTGCGGCCGCGCGGCAGCGCGGGCGCCTCCGCCTCGACGTCCACCGGCTCGTTGCGGCGCAGCCGCTCGACGAGCCGCGGCAGCCGCTCGTCCGCCAGCTCCTCGGCGGAGCCGCGCAGCCCGACCAGCTCGCGGACGACGCCGCGGCCGAACCGCACCACCAGCAGCACCGACATGACGATCACCAGCAGGCCGGCGCCGCCGACGACGCCGAGCCGGACGTAGGCGTCCCGGCCGAGCCCGTTGGCGCGTTCCGCGGCCTGGTTCGTGTTGTCCATGATCATCTTGTTGACGGACAGCACCAGCGGCTGCGCGGTCTCCTGCCACTGCCAGGCGCTGATCGGCAGCGGCCCGCGGTCGTGCGCGGCGATCTGGTCCTCGATGTCCTTGTACGCGTGGTACTGGGTCGAGGCGAACACCGGCGCGGTCAGCCGCGCGTAGGTCTTCGGGTCGGCCAGCGAGCGCTGCCGCTGCCACTGCCAGCGCTGCTCGCCGAGCATCTCCAGGAACGTCCGGTGCTCGGCGGCGGTCATCCGGCCGTGCGTGACGAGCGCGCCGGCGACCAGCGCGTTCTCCCGCTGCAGCAGCTCCATCGCGCGCCCGGCGGCGCGGTCGGACAGCGTCCAGTTGTAGAGGGACGCGTCGTCGATGACGATCAGGCTGTCGTACAGCCGGTGCATGACGTCGACCATGCTGCTGTAGTCGTTGACGGCGGTCAGCCGGTCGATCCTGCGGCCGTCGACGGAGGCGCGCAGTTCGCCGAGGCCGCCGAGCGCCTTCAGCACGTCCGTGACCCGCGACCGCATCTCGGCCGTGGTGGCGCCGCGCGCGGCGTCGGAGGTGGAGGTGCGGCGGAAGGCGGCCACGGCCTTGTCGAGGCGGGCGCGCTGCGCGGTGAGGCTCGCGGGCGTGGCCGCGGCCCTGCGCGGCCCGCTGAGGTACACCACCGACGCCTGCCGCTCCTTGCCGAGCTCCACCAGCAGTCCCTGGCCGGACGCGGCGAACTGGTCGTTCAGCGTGTGGTACTTGCGCTGGGCGAGGGCGGCGCGGCCGGTGATGTCGGCGGCGTAGACCCAGATCGCGACCAGCGAGACGAGCGGAACGAGAAGGAGCGCGGCGACCTTGGACCGGATCGGGCGCGTGCGTGCGGTTCTCATGGGACCTCGGACGTTCCGGCACGTAGGGTGGCCCGATCATAGAGGCGCAACGCGACGCCTCCGCAACCCCTTGGCCACCTTTCGTCCATATTCCGAACTCGCATCAGTTAGCGACAAATCGGAACATCTGCGTCATTTCCCTCTGTTGCGGGGCGCCGATGGGCCATACTCTGCTGTTTCGCCCGCCGATCGCGGCCCGGCACGGGAGGGAGACCGACGATCAGTACAGGCAGCCACGGCGCGCCCGGATCGAACGGCCGGAGCGGGAGGCCGACTCCCGCCCCCGGGAGCGTTACCATTCCCGCCGTGAGTCCCGAAAGCCAGGCATCCGAGGCACTTCCGTCGCGACGCCGCCGCGCCCCCCGCGGCGGCCGACATCGCGGCGACGAATCCTTCCTGCTCCCCCCCGGATCCCCCGCGCTCATCCTGGCCGTACCCGGCCACGCCCGGCAGGGCGGCGCCGATCTCGCCGCCGAGCTCGCCAGGCTCGTCGAGATCGAGCACACCGGCCAGCCCGCCTACGTCGGGCATCTGGACGGCGACGAGGGGCACCTGCGCGCCCTCCTCGGCGGGATCCGCGCGCCGCAGGACGAGCTCGCGGCCGTGGTGGTGCCGCTGTCCACCGGGCCCGACCCGGCACTGGACGCCGCCGTCCGCGCCGCCGTCGCCTCCGCCCCGCTGCCCGCCGTCGCCGCCGAGCGGCTCGGCGCGCACCCGCTCATCGCCGAGGCGCTGCACGACCGGCTCGCCGACGCCGGCCTCGCCCGCGCCGACCGGATCCGGATGATGACGATGGTGACCGCCGCGACCGGCGTCATCGTCGCCACCCCCGGCGACGCCAACGCCGTCCGGCTGGCCGAGGTCACCAGCGTGCTGCTGGCCTCCCGGCTCGCCGCGCCCGTCTCCACCGCCTCCCTCGCCGACGAGGGCGGCGACCTCGCCGCCGCCGAGCAGCTGCGCGCCGCCGGCGCCGCGTCGGTCGCCGTCGCGCCGCACCTCATCGGCCCCGAGCCGGAGGGCCGTCTGGTGCCCGCCGCGGCCGCCGCCGTCGGCGCCGCCCACGCGTCCCCCCTCGGCGCCCACCCCGCCCTGGCCCGCCTGGCCGCCCTCCGCTACGTCGAGGCCCTCTCCATGGCCCTGGCCGACTAGCCCGGTTCGTACGCCTCCGGCCGGGTCCTTTCGGGGGCCCGGCCGGAGGTGTGGGATGGCTAGCGGTTCTTGAACTCGGGTGGGCGTTTCTGCAGGGTGGCGGTCATGCCTTCGGCGAGGTCCTCGGTGAAGAAGGCCAGGGCCTGGACGCCGGTCTCCGCGGCGATCTGCTGGCGCAGGCCAGGGACGTCCAAGGACATGTTCAGCAGTTCCTTGGTGCGGCTCAGCCCGTACGGGGACTTGGCCAGCAGCTCGTCGGCGAGGGTTTGCGCGGCGGCGAGGTCGGCGCCCTCCGCGCAGATCTCGGTGACGAGCCCGAGGGACTCGGCGCGGGCCGCGTCGAGGCGCTGCGCCCGGTAGGCGATCTCGGCGGCCTTCGCCGGGCCGACCAGGCGCGGCAGCAGCCAGGACAGCCCGCAGTCCCCCGCCGAGAGGCCGAGGTTGACGAATGGGACGACGAACCGGGTGGTCGGGTCGGCGACCCGCAGGTCGCAGGCGAGCGCCCAGGAGACGCCCATGCCCGCGACGGGGCCGTGCAGCGCCGCGATCACCGGCTGCGGGATCTCCCGCAGCCGCGCGGTGACCTCGCCGCCGCGGGCGATGCCGCGGTAGAGCCGCTGGGCGCGGCCCTCCTTGGTCTCCCGGCCCGGGTCGCCGCCCTGGATGTCCATGCCCGAGCAGAAGCCGCGGCCGTCCCCGGTGAGTACGACGACCCGGGTCTCCGGGTCGCGCGGCAGCTCGTTGAGGACGTCCAGCATCCGCTCGGTCAGCGCGCCGTCGACGGCGTTGAGCCGATCCGGGCGGGACAGGGCGATGGTGAGCACCCCGTCCCGCCGGTCGAGCCTGATCCCGTCCAACGGCTCAGGAGGTCAGCTGCTGGATGAGCGGGCCCATCTGCTCCATCGGGTTCTTGAACACCGCGAGGGGCTCGGCGGCGTTGATCGCGGCCCAGTTGTCCCGGACGGCCTCGACGGAGAGGGTCTCCTTCTGCCCGTAGCCGGGGCCCTCCGCCACGAAGATCTTCGCGATCCGGCCGCCGCCGACGGTGTAGACCTCGCCGGTGTCCTCGTTGGACTCGTGCACGAGGAAGGCGACGAGCGGGGTGACCTGGTCGACGCCGAGCTTGTCGGCGAAGTCGGCGGGCAGCAGGTCCTCGGTCATCCGGGTCCAGGCGACGGGGGCGATCGCGTTGGCCTTGATGTTGTACTTGGCGCCCTCCTGCGCGAGGGTCTTGGTGAGGCCGACGAGGCCCATCTTCGCGGTGGCGTAGTTGGCCTGGCCGAAGTTGCCGAACAGGCCGGCGGGCGACGAGGTGTTGACGATGCGGCCGTAGGCGTTGTCGCGCAGGTGCGGCCAGGCGGCGCTGGAGACCAGGAACGAGCCGCGCAGGTGCACGGCGATGACCGAGTCGAACTCCTCGACGGTCATGTTCTTGAACGACTTGTCGCGCAGGATGCCCGCGTTGTTGACGACGATGTCGAGCTTGCCGAACGCGTCCAGCGCGGTCTTGACGATCGCCTGCGCGCCCTCGGGGGTCGCCACGTTGTCGGGGTTGGCGACGGCCTCGCCGCCGTTCTTCTTGATCTCGTCCACGACCTCCTGGGCGGGGCCTGCGGAGGCGCCGACACCGGACCGGTCGCCGCCGAGGTCGTTGACGACGACCTTCGCACCGCGCGCGGCGAGCTCCAGCGCGTGCTGGCGGCCGAGGCCGTGGCCCGCCCCGGTCACGACCGCGACACGGCCGTCGTAGCGCAGTTCCGACATCTCTGTCTCCTCACATCGCACCGACTACGCCCCCAGGTAATCATCCGGGGGTTACCCAGTGGTACCACTAAACCGAATCCCGCTCGGCCGCGGCCCCCTCGGAGGCCTCCCCGCCGTGTGACGCGAGCAAGCGCCGGGGGCGCTGGGACTTCAGCGAAACTTGCGACAAATGCCGCATTTCCCGGGACCTACGGCGTAGTGTCCACACCCACCCGCGCAACCCGGCCCGGTCCGCACAGGCGCCGCCTCGACACCGGAGGTCCCGTCCCGATGAGCCCTGCCGACGCGCCCAGCACGAGCCCCCGCCCGTACCGCGTCGTGCAGTGGGCGACCGGGACGCTCGGCCGCGCGGTGATCCGCGGCGTGCTCGACCGGCCCGGCCTGGAGCTCGCCGGCGTCTGGGTGCACACCCCGGCCAAGGACGGCGCGGACGCCGGGCTGCTGGCCGGCCGCCCGCCCACCGGCGTCACCGCCACCCGCGACCTCGACACCGTCCTCGCCCTGGACGCCGACTGCGTCGTGTACGCGCCCGGACGGGCCGGCGACCCGCTCGGCGACCTCGACACCGTCTGCGCGCTGCTGGCGTCCGGCAAGAACGTGATCTGCATGAACGGGCTGGTCTACCCGCAGGCGCACGGCCCCGCCCTGGTGAACGAGCTGGAGCAGGCCTGCAAGCGCGGCGGCTCCTCCGTGCACGGGACCGGCTTCAACACCGGGTTCATGGCGGACGTGATGCCGCTGGTGCTGTCGCGGCTGACCCGCCGCATCACCCACGTCTACTCCCGCGAGTGCTCCGACTTCGCCCGCCACCCGTCCTGGCGGATGGTCCATCACATGCTCGGCTTCGGCCGGGACGAGGACGGGTACCTGCGCTCGCTGCGCCCCGCCCGCACCGCGATGCGCTCGCTCTACACCGAGAGCCTGCACCTGGTCGCCGCCGGGCTCGGCGTGGACCTGGACGAGATCGACGTGGACGTCGACCATCGGCTCGCCGGCACCGACCTGGAGGTCACCGCCGGCCGGATCCCGCGCGGCACGGTCGCCGCGGCCCGCTGGACGTTCAGCGGGCTGGCCGGCGGCCGCCCGGTGATCAGCGTCGAGGTGATCCACAAGGCGGACGCCGCGCGGATCCCCGACTGGGGGGACCCCGGCCACTCCGTGCGGGTGCACGGCCGGCCGTCCATCACCTTCACCACCGACGACGAGTGGGTGTCCGACGAGGTCTCGGCCGCCGCGGCGCACGCGCTCAACACGATCCCCGTCCTGTGCGCCGCCGAGCCCGGCATCCGCACCTACCTGGACCTGCCGCCGGTCACCGGCCGGATGGAGATCCCCGCTCCCGGCGGCCTCTGACCGCCAGGGCCCTGTGACCGCTAGGGCCCTGTAACCGCTAGGGCCCGGTGACCGCTACGGCAGGGTCTGCTCCACGCGGGACTCCGCCCCGGCGCCGTCGGCCTCCCCGGCCTCCCCGGCCTCCCCGGCCTCCTCCTGCGCGTCGCGGCGGTGCCTGCGGACGCTCCACACCACGATCGCGACGACCGCGATCACCGCGATCCCGATCGCCAGCCCGCGACCGGCCCACTGCGCGGCGCGGTCGAACGCCTCCCCGGCGAAGTAGCCGCCCAGCGTGAACGTGACCACCCAGGTCAGGCCGCCGAGGAAGTTGAACAGCAGGAACTTCGGATACGGGAGCCGGGAGCTGCCGGCCAGCGCAGGCATCAGCGCCCTCAGCAGCGCCGTGAAGCGGCCGATGAACACCGCCACGGCGCCGCGCCGCCTGATCAGGTCCTGCGCGGCCTCCACCTTCGCGCGGTGCTTGGACACCGCGCGGATGTCCAGCAGCCGCGGCCCGTACTTCTTGCCGATCTCGTAGCCGACCGAGTCGCCGGCGACCGCCGCGATGACCGCGATGACCAGCAGCAGCGGCAGCGAGAGCGTGCCCTGGCTGGCCAGCACGCCGCCGACCACCACCGCCGTCTCGCCGGGGAAGACGAACCCGACGAACAGCGCCGCCTCGGCGAACACCAGTGCGGCGATCAGGCCGTAGACCAGGCCCGGCGGCAGACCGTCCGTCAGGCTGTTGAAAGTCTCGAGCATGGTCCCCCGCCATCTCGTCCGTCCGGGGCCGTCTCCGGCGGCCGGCCCCCTGCTGCGTGCCATGCGGTCGGCGCCCGTTTGACGCGGGCCCCCGACGGTTATCGTATGCGCGGGGCCGGTGCGCCAGGATCCCCCGAAAGGACGACTTGCCGGTGGCCGAGGCGGTGCGCGGACCAGGCGCCCGTCTCCTCCCCGGGTCGCAGCCGCCGGGCGGCGCGCCTCCCCAGAGGTCGCACCGCGGCGCCGACTTTCGGAAGGAACCGGACATGACCGCACAGGAAGTCGAGCGGGGCCGCTTCGTCCGTCAGCCGAACCGGTTCACCGGCCGGATCACGGCGGACGGGTCGAGCGGCCACCCCGCCGAGCCCGGCCGCTACCGGCTGTTCGTCTCCTACGCCTGCCCGTGGGCGCACCGCTCCCTGATCGTCCGGGGGCTGCTGGGCCTGGAGGACGCACTGCCGGTGGCCGTCGTCGACCCGATCCGGGACGAGCGGGGCTGGCGGTTCCCCGACCGCGACCCGGTGACCGGCGCCGTGTTCCTGTCGGAGCTGTACCTGGCGAGCGACCCGTCGTTCGAGGGCCGCTACACCGTCCCGTGCATCTGGGACACCGAGACGGAACGCCTGGTCACCAACGACTTCCCCAACATCACCACGATGCTGGAGACCGAGTTCACCGCGTTCCACCGCCCCGGCGCGCCCGACCTCTACCCCGAGGCGCTGCGGCCCGAGATCGACGAGCTGAACGACCTCGTCTACAACACGGTGAACAACGGCGTCTACAAGGCCGGGTTCGCCACCGCGCAGGACGCCTACGAGGACGCCTTCGACGCGCTCTTCGCCACTTTCGACCGGCTGGAGGAACGGCTCGCCGGGCGCCGCTACCTGTTCGGCGACCGCATCACCGAGGCCGACGTCCGCCTCTACCCGACGCTCGCCCGCTTCGACGCCGTCTATTACGCGCACTTCAAATGCAACCTGCGCCGCCTCGTCGATTACCCGAACCTGTGGGCGTACGCGCGCGACCTCTACTCGGTGCCCGCGTTCGGCGGGACGACGAACTTCGACCACATCAAGCGGCACTACTACGTCACGCAGCGCAACATCAACCCGTCCGGCGTCGTCCCGAAGGGCCCGCTGACCGACTGGACGGCCCCGCACGGCCGCGACGCGCCGGACCGGGGCTGACGGCCGGGAACCGAACGCCGCTCACTTCACGTCGTACCGGTCACACACCGTCGTTATGCTGGCGGACCTCCGGAACGATCACGATGTGAGAGGCAGAACCCCCGACTATGCGCAGCCAGTTCTTCGGAAACATGGACCAGGGGCAGCAGCTCCCCGGTCACTTCGCCCTCCAGAACTCCAAGATGCTCCGCGTCCACCTCAACGGGGACGTCCTGGCCCGGCAGGGCTCCATGGTCGCCTTCCAGGGCCAGATGGAGTTCGACTACGAGGGCGCCGGAGGCATCGGCAAGTTCATCAAGAAGGCCGTCACCGGCGAGGGCGTCCCGCTGATGCGCGTGCGCGGGCAGGGCCTGCTGTTCGCCGCGCACGACGCCGCCGACATCCACCTGTTCTACCTGGAGAACGAGGGGCTGACCGTCAACGGCGCCAACATCCTCGCCTACGACTCGCACCTGCAGTCCGACATCCAGCGCGTCCAGGGCGCGGGCATCGCCGCGGGCGGCCTGTTCAACACCACTCTCCAGGGCACCGGTTTCGTGGCGCTCACCACGCACGGCACCCCGGTCATGCTCGACTGCGGCCGCGCCCCCACGTTCGCCGACGGCCAGTCCGCGGTGGCGTGGAGCACCAGCCTGCAGGTCGGCGTCAACCGCACCTTCAAGGCCGCCGCGCTCATCGGCCGCGGCAGCGGCGAGGCCATGCAGCTCGCCTACCAGGGCCAGGGCTTCGTCCTCGTCCAGGCCAGCGAGGGCCCCACGGTGCCCCCGCACACCCACTGAGTTGTCCTGCACCGCCCTCGGCGGTCGGGCCCTGGGGGGCCCTCCCTTCAACGGGCAGTGCGTGCGACCGCTGGGTGACCTCGGTCACCTTCCGGGGCGGCGGATCTTGTCGGAGGCGCGGCCCCGGCTTCGGCAAGATCCCTGTGGCCGCCGGGGAATGGAGCGCAATCGCTACGCGCTGGCATGGGAAGAGGTCAAGTGCGAGTAGCCTTGATAGGTCTCTTATCTCACCTGCGAGCTGCGGAAGAGGGCGATCTCCGCCGTGTCGACAGAGTCGTCGCAAACTAGTGCCGACCCAAAGATCACAGATTTCGGTGCCAACGAGTGGCTGGTCGACGAGCTGTACCAGAAGTACCTCGAAGACCCCAACTCGGTTGACGAAGCCTGGTGGAACTTCTTCGCGGACTACCAGCCGGACACCCGGCCGTCGTCCGTGACCCCCGCGTCCCCCGGCGCACCCCAGACGAGCACCGGAACGGCGGCCGGCGCGGCCGCCAACGGCACCGCGGCCGCTCCGCCGACACCGCAGCCGCCGGTTTCGCCGCCGAAGGCCCCCGCCAAGCCGGCGGCCAAGCCCGCGGCGAAGGCGGACAGGCCGGCGCCGCCGCCGGTCCCGGCCGGCGCCGAGGAGGTGCGGCTACGCGGCGTCGCCGCCCGGACGGCCACCAACATGGAGGCCAGCCTGGCGGTGCCGACCGCGACGAGCGTGCGCGCCGTCCCGGCCAAGCTGCTGATCGACAACCGCATCGTCATCAACAACCACCTCAAGCGCGGCCGCGGCGGGAAGGTCTCCTTCACGCACCTCATCGGGTACGCGATCGTCAAGGCGCTCGCGGCGATGCCCGAGATGAACGCCGCGTTCACCGAGGTGGACGGCAAGCCGGTGCTGGTCAGGCCGGAGCACGTCAACTTCGGGCTGGCGATCGACCTGCAGAAGCCGGACGGCTCCCGGCAGCTGGTCGTGCCGAGCATCAAGGCCGCCGAGACGCTGGACTTCCGCCAGTTCTGGGCCGCCTACGAGGAGATCGTCCGCAAGGCGCGCGGCAACAAGCTGACCATCGAGGACTACCAGGGCACCACGATCAGCCTGACGAACCCGGGCACCATCGGAACGGTGCATTCGGTGCCGCGGCTGATGCCCGGCCAGGGCACGATCATCGGCGTCGGCGCGATGGAGTACCCGGCCGAGTTCGCGGGGGCGTCGGAGGACACGCTGGCCCGGATGGGGATCAGCAAGGTCATGACGCTGACCTCCACCTACGACCACCGGATCATCCAGGGCGCCCAGTCCGGCGACTTCCTGCGCCGCATCCACCAGCTGCTGCTCGGCGAGGACGGCTTCTACGACGAGATCTTCGAGGCGCTGCGCATCCCGTACGAGCCGGTGCGCTGGGTCAAGGACATCTCCGCCGGCCACGAGGACGACGTCGCCAAGATCGCCCGGGTGCACGAGCTGATCCACGCCTACCGGGTCCGCGGCCACCTGATGGCCGACACCGACCCGCTGGAGTACAAGCAGCGCCGCCACCCCGACCTCGACATCCTCAAGCACGGCCTCACCCTGTGGGACCTGGAGCGCGAGTTCGCGACCGGCGGGTTCGGCGGCGAGCCGACCATGAAGCTGCGCGACATCCTCGGCGTGCTGCGGATGGCGTACTGCCGGACGGTCGGCATCGAGTACATGCACATCCAGGACCCGGAGGAGCGCGCCTGGATCCAGGAGCGCGTCGAGGTCCCGCACGAGAAGCCGTCCCGCGAGGAGCAGCTGCACGTCCTGCGCCGGCTGAACAGCGCCGAGGCGTTCGAGACGTTCCTGCAGACCAAGTTCGTCGGGCAGAAGCGGTTCTCGCTGGAGGGCGGCGAGTCGGTCATCCCGCTGCTGGACTCGGTGATCTCCGCGGCGGCGAAGGAGAACCTGGACGAGGTCGTCATGGGGATGGCGCACCGCGGCCGGCTGAACGTGCTCGCCAACATCGTCGGCAAGTCCTACGGGCAGATCTTCGGCGAGTTCGAGGGCAACCTCGACCCGCGCAGCGCGCAGGGCTCCGGCGACGTGAAGTACCACCTGGGCGCGTCCGGTGACTTCGTCGCCGACGACGGCTCGAAGATCCACACCGAGCTGGTCGCGAACCCGTCCCACCTGGAGACGGTCGACCCGGTGCTGGAGGGCGTCGTCCGCGCCAAGCAGGACCTCCTGGACGTCGGCGAGGCCGGGTTCACGGTGCTGCCGATCCTGATCCACGGCGACGCCGCGTTCGCCGGGCAGGGCGTGGTCGCCGAGACGCTGAACCTGTCGCAGCTGCGCGGCTACCGCACCGGCGGCTCCGTGCACGTGATCATCAACAACCAGGTCGGGTTCACCACCGCGCCGGAGTACTCGCGGTCCAGCGTGTACGCCACCGACGTGGCGCGGATGATCCAGGCGCCGATCTTCCACGTCAACGGCGACGACCCGGAGGCGTGCGCGCGGGTCGCGCGGCTGGCGTTCGAGTACCGGCAGACGTTCAAGAAGGACGTCGTCATCGACATGGTCTGCTACCGGCGCCGGGGCCACAACGAGGGCGAGAACCCCTCGTTCACCCAGCCGCTGATGTACGACCTGATCGACGCCAAGCGCTCGGTCCGCAAGCTGTACACCGAGGCGCTGATCGGCCGCGGCGACATCACGGTCGAGGAGGCCGAGCAGGCGCTGCGCGACTACCAGGAGCAGCTGGAGCGGGCCTTCACCGAGACCCGCGAGGCCGTGAAGAAGCCCCTGGAGCCGGGCTCGGTCGTGAAGCCGGACGTCGAGGAGCGCATCCCGATCGACCACGGCAAGGCCGGCTCGGCGATCCCGCAGGAGACCGTGAAGCGGATCATCGAGACGCAGGTCAGCCTGCCGGAGGGCTTCACCCCGCACCCGCGGCTGCAGCCGATCCTGCAGCGCCGCGCGCAGATGATCGAGGACGACGCGATCGACTGGGCGACCGGCGAGCTGCTGGCGATGGGCTCGCTGCTGATGGACGGCCACCCGGTTCGGCTCGTCGGGCAGGACACCCGGCGCGGCACGTTCGGGCAGCGGCACGCGGTGCTCGTCGACCGCAAGACCGGCGAGGAGCACACCCCGCTCAAGCAGTTCGGGCAGGGCGTGTCGAAGTTCTACGTGCACGACTCGCTGCTCAGCGAGTACGCGGCGATGGGCTTCGAGTACGGCTACTCGATGACCCGCCCGGACGCGCTGGTCGCGTGGGAGGCGCAGTTCGGCGACTTCGCCAACGGCGCCCAGTCGGTGGTCGACGAGTACATCTCGTCCGGCGAGCAGAAGTGGGGGCAGCGCTCCAGCCTGGTGCTGCTGCTGCCGCACGGCTACGAGGGCCAGGGGCCCGACCACTCGTCCGCGCGGATCGAGCGGTACCTGCAGCTGTGCGCGCAGGACAACATGACGGTCGCCTACCCGACGACGCCGGCGAACTACTTCCACCTGCTGCGCTGGCAGGTGCGGGCCTCCCGCGGCAAGCCGCTGGTGGTGTTCACGCCGAAGTCGCTGCTGCGGCTGAAGGCGGCGACGTCGCCGGTCGAGCAGATCACCTCGGGCGCGTTCCAGCCGGTCATCCCGGAGAGCAGCCCGGCGGTGGACCCGGCGGGCGTGAGGCGGGTGCTGCTGACCACCGGCAAGATCTACTACGACGTGGCGAAGGCCCGCGACGCGGCGGGCGCGAACGACACCGCGATCGTCCGGGTCGAGCGGCTCTACCCGCCGCCGGTCGACGAGATCAAGGCGGAGCTGGCCAAGTACCCGTCGGGCGTCGAGGTCGTCTTCGTCCAGGACGAGCCGGCGAACATGGGCGCCTGGCCGTTCATGGCGCTGAAGCTCCCGCACCACATCGAGGGCCTGAAGATGTCGCGGGTGTCGCGCCCGGCGTCCTCCTCGCCCGCGGTGGGCTCGGCCAAGCTGCACCAGGCCGAGCAGGAGGCTCTGCTGTCCAGGCTGTTCTGACGCCGTCACCGACGTAGACGGGCAGGCACATGCCGCTCCGCGTCCCCCCGCCGCGGCGGGGGACGCGGAGCGGCTGCGTTAGAGGGAATGAATCCGGATGTACTTCACCGATCGGGGCATCGAGGAGCTCACCGAGCGCCGGGGCGCCGAGGAGGTCAGCCTGACGTGGCTGGCCGAGCGGCTCCGCGAGTTCGTCGACCTGAACCCCGAGTTCGAGACGCCCGTCGACCGCCTGGCGACCTGGCTCGCCCGCCTCGACGACGAGGACGACGACTGACGCCGTCCGGCGGACCGGAATCGCGATACATCTTGACTTTTCGTTGACGCGACATATCGTGTCAGGGGACAGGACGCTCGGACGAAGGGCAAGAGGCGATGTCGCGCTGGACGATCGACGAACCGGCCACCCTGGACTTCGACGGCGTGGTCGCGCTGCGCACCACGCTGATCGCCGGGAACGTCTCCGTGCTCGCCTCCGACGAGCGGCCGTCCGTCATGATCGGCGAGATCGAGGGGCCGCCGCTGGCGATCGCGCACGAGGCCGGGATGCTGACGATCACCCATGAGCGGCTCTTCGAGGGCGTGCTGAGCTGGCTGCGCACCCACCGGGCCCGCGTCGCGATCACGGTGACCGTCCCGCACGACTGCCCCGTCACGGTCAACCTGGTGTCCGCCGACGCGCTGATCACCGGGCTGACCGCCCGCACGTCGATCAAGTGCGCGTCCGGCGGGATCACGCTCGACGGGGTGACCGGCAGGGTCGACGCCAACACGGTGTCCGGCGACATCGAGGCGCAGGGCCTGGACGGGACGGTGTCGTTCACCTCCGTCTCCGGCGACCTGGCGCTGGCGGGCGGCGCGGTCGAGCAGCTCACCGCCCGCACCGTCAGCGGCCGCATCGCCGCCGACGTCGACCTGGTCGGCGACGGCCGCGTCGACGTCAACACCGTCTCCGGGGAGGTCGCGCTGCGCGTCCCCGGGTCCGCCGGCGCCCGGGTGTCGCTGAACGCCGCCGCCGGCCGGATCGAGACGTCGTTCCCCGAGCTCGGCCGGGCCGACCGGGCCGTCGCCACCACCGTCTCCGGCAAGATCGGCGACGGGTCGGGGCGGCTGTCGGTCAACTCGGTGTCCGGCTCGATCACCCTGCTCGGCCGCGAGGACGACGCCCCGAAGATCCGCACCCCGCGAATGGAGAAGTGAGTTGAGCCCCGTTTTCGGCCACGGCCGGCTCCGGCTGTACCTGCTGAAGCTGCTGGAGGAGAGCCCGCGGCACGGCTACGAGGTGATCCGGATCCTGCAGGACCGGTTCCTCGGGGTGTACTCGCCCTCCCCCGGGACGATCTACCCGCGGCTGGCCCGGCTGGAGGCCGAGGGCCTGGTCACCCACGAGGTGGTCAAGGGCAAGAAGGTCTACTCGCTGACCGGCAAGGGCCGCGAGGAGCTGGAGCGCCGGATGGACGAGCTGGCCGAGCTGGAGGACGAGATCACCGCCTCCGCGCAGGAGTTCGCGCGCGGCGTCCAGCAGGACGTCCGGCAGACCGTCCGGTCGCTGCGCGAGGAGCTGACGGAGGCCGCGCGGACGATGCGCGACCAGGGCAAGACCACGTCCAAGGAGGCGTGGAAGGAGACCACCGGCCGGCAGAAGGACGAGTGGCGGCGGCAGAAGGACTTCTGGCGCGAGCAGAAGCAGGCGTGGAAGGAGGAGTGGCGGCAGAACTGGGAGGACGCCTGGAAGACGGCGACCGGCAGCCGCGACGACATCGCCCGCCTGAAGCTGGAGCGGCTGCTGCGCGGGTTCGTCGAGGACGTCCGCAAGGCCGCGAAGCCGTCCCGCCTCAGCGACGACGACCTGACCGCCGTCCAGGCCCTCCTGGACGAGACCCGCGACCGGCTCCGCACCGAGATCCTCGACCGCGACATCGACGCCCGCGACTGACCCGCCCCGTCGTCGACTTGCGGCGAGTCGTCGTTACGAGGCGTCCCATAACGACGACTCGCCGCAACTCGACGGCTACGGGGTGAAGACGATCTTGCCGAAGAGGTCGCCCTCGGCCATCGCGGCGAAGCCCTCGCGCGCCTGCGCGAGCGGCAGCGTCCGGTCGATCAGCGGGCGGGTGCCCGTCTTGACCAGGAACCGCGCCAGCCGCTCCAGCTGCTCCCGGGTGCCCATCGTGGAGCCGACGACCTGGAGCTGCAGGAAGAACACCCGGTTCAGCTCCGCGGGCGGCACCTGGCCGCTGGTGGCGCCGGACACCACGATCCGGCCGCCGGGCCGCAGCGACTTCAGCGAGTGCGACCAGGTCGCCTCGCCTACCGTCTCGATGACCGCGTCGACCCGCTCGGGCAGCCGCGCGCCGGACTCGACCGCGACGTCCGCGCCGAGCTCCAGGGCGCGCTTGCGCTTGGCCTCGCTGCGGCTCGTCGCGAACACCCGGAACCCGGCCGCCGACGCCAGCGCGATCGCGGCGGTCGCGACGCCGCCGCCCGCGCCCTGCACCAGCACCGTCGAGCCGGGCTGCAGGCCCGCCTTGTCGAACAGCATCCGGTAGGCGGTCAGCCACGCCGTCGGCAGGCACGCGGCCTCCGCGAACGACAGCTCCGCCGGCTTGCGGACGAGGTTGCGGCGCGGCACCGCGACCTTCTCGGCGAGCGTCCCCGGGTACTGCTCCGACAGCAGCGACCGCTTCGGGTCGAGGGTCTCGTCGCCGCCGCCCCGGTCCGGGTCGCCGATCACCGAGTGCACGATGACCTCGTTGCCGTCCTCGTCGACGCCCGCGGCGTCGCAGCCGAGGATCATCGGGAGCCGGTCGGCGGGGAGCCCGACGCCGCGCAGCGACCACAGGTCGTGGTGGTTGAGCGCGGCGGCCTTCACCGTGACGGTCGTCCAGCCGTCCGGCGCCTCGGGATCGGGCCGCTCCCCCAGCGTCAGCCCGTTCAGCGGATGGTCTGCGTCGATCTGTGTGGCCGTGACAGCGAACATGGACACACGCTAACCGCCCGCCGGAACGCCGGACGGCCCGCCCCCATGGCGGGGGCGGGCCGTCCGGAACACGCGCCGCGGCGCTCCGCGGTCAGAGCACCTTGGACAGGAAGTCCTGCGTGCGCTGGTGCCGCGGGTTGTTCAGCACCTCGCGGGGCGTGCCCTTCTCCACGATGACGCCGCCGTCCATGAAGACGAGCGAGTCGCCGACCTCGCGGGCGAATCCCATCTCGTGGGTGACGACGACCATCGTCATGCCGTCCACCGCGAGCTGCTTCATGACCTCCAGCACCTCGCCGACCAGCTCCGGGTCCAGCGCGGACGTCGGCTCGTCGAACAGCATCAGCGCCGGCTCCATGGCCAGCGCCCGCGCGATCGCCACCCGCTGCTGCTGCCCGCCGGACAGCTGCGCCGGGTAGCTCTGCGCCTTGTCGCCGAGGCCGACCCGGTCGAGCAGCGCGACCGCCTGCTCGCGCGCCTGCGCCTTGGCCTTGCGCTTCACCCGGCAGGGCGCCTCCATGACGTTCTCCAGCGCCGTCATGTGCGGGAACAGGTTGAACCGCTGGAACACCATGCCGATCTCGCGGCGCTGCGCGGCGACCTCCCGGTCGCGCAGCTCGTGCAGCTTCTCGCCGACCTGCCGGTAGCCGACGAGGTGCCCGTTCACCCACAGCCGCCCGGCGTTGATCTTCTCGAGGTGGTTGATGCAGCGCAGGAACGTCGACTTGCCGGACCCGGACGGGCCGATGACGCACATCACCTCGCCCGGCATGACCTCCAGGTCGATGCCCTTGAGCACCTCGAGCCGCCCGAACGACTTGTGCACCTGCTCGGCCCTGACCATGGGCCCCGCGCCGGCGGGCTCCTGCTTCGTGAGGTCGGTCACGGCGCCCCCCTTCACTGCGCGCCCCCGCCGCCGCGGAAGCGGAGCCGCTGCCGGGACGCCTCGCCCCGGCTCGTCCCCCGGCTGTAGTGGCGCTCCAGGTAGTACTGGCCGATCATCATCACCGAGGAGATCAGCAGGTACCACAGGCACGCCATCACCAGCATCGGGATGATCTTGTAGGTGCTGGCGTAGATGGTCTGCGCGGTGAAGGTCAGCTCCGAGTACGGGACGGCCGCCACCAGCGAGGTGTTCTTCAGCATCGAGATCGCCTCGTTGCCGGTCGGCGGGACGATCACCCGCATCGCCTGCGGCAGCACGATCCGGCGCATCGTCTGCGCGCGGGACATGCCGAGCGCGCTCGCCGCCTCCTGCTGGCCCTCGTCCACCGACAGGATCCCCGCCCGGACGATCTCCGCCATGTAGGCGGCCTCGTTGAGGATCAGTCCCAGCGCCGCGGCGATCGCCACGTTGATCAGCGACTGGGTCTTCCAGGTGTGGAACTCCGGACCGAACGGGACGCCGACGCTCAGGGTCGGGAACAGGCTGCCGATCGCGCCCCAGATCAGCAGCTGCGTGTACAGCGGGGTCCCGCGGAAGAACCACAGGTACACCCACGCCGCGCCGCTGAGCAGCGGGTTGGACGACATCCGCATGAGGGCGAGAATGATGCCGAGCACCACGCCACCGAGCATCGCCGCCAGCGTCAGCCAGATGGTGTTGCGGACGCCCTTCAGGACCGCGTCGGAGAACAGGTACTTCCACTGCTCCGACCAGTCCAGGGACTTGCTGGTGAGCAGGAAGTGGACGAACATCGCGACCAGGACCGCGATGACCGCCGCGCCCACCCAGCGGCCCGGGTGCCGGACCGGGACGGCCCGGATCGCTTCGGGCCGCCCCTTCTCGACCTCGTTGTCGACCGTCATCCGATCAGCTCGTCGCGCCGTTGATCACCGGATCGGTGATGCCGCCGCTCTCCACGCCGTTCTCGGTGAGGATCTTCTTGTAGGTGCCGTCGGCGATGAGCGCCTTCAGCGCCCCCTGCACGGCCTCCTTCAGCTGGCCGGAGTTCTTGCCGATGGTGTAGCCGTACGGCGCGGTGTCGTAGACCTGGCCGATGATCTCCAGCTTGCCGGTCTTCTTCACCGCGTCGCCGACGATCGGCGAGTCGGCGGCCATCCCGTCCACCTTGCCGGCGACCAGGTCGTTGTTGACCTCGGTCTGCTGCTTGCGGACGACCGGCTTGATCCCCGGCTTGCCCGCGGCGGCGCACTTCTGGCTGCGCTTCTTCAGGTCGTCGACCTGCACGGTGCCCTGCTGGACGCCGATGGACTTGCCGCACGCGTCGTCGGGGTTCACGCCCTTGGGGTTGCCCTTGAGCGTCGCCCAGGCGGTGCCGGCCGAGTAGTAGGTGACGAAGTCGACGGCCTGCTCGCGCTCCTTGGTGTCGGTGAAGGAGGAGACGCCCACCTCGTACTTGCCGGACTGGACGCCCGGGATGATCGTGTCGAAGCCCGCGTTCTGGAACTCGACCTTCAGCCCGAGCTTGCCGGCGACCGCGGTGAACAGGTCCACGTCCCAGCCGTGGATCTTCTGCGTGGCCGGGTCGACCGACTCGTTGGGCGGGTAGGACGCGTCCGAACCGACCATGATCTTGCCGTCGCTCTTGACGGCGGCCGGCACCAGGGCCGCGAGCTTGGCGTCCGCGCTGGTCTTCGGCGCGGTGCCGCCGCCGGAATCGTTGTCGTCGCCGCAGGCCGACAGGGCGAGGGCGCCTGTCAGCACGAGCGCGCCGGCCGCGATGGCCCGGCGGCGCAGAGAACCGGTGATCACAGGTCCCCCTCCAGTGGTTGCGTCGGATCCGCATGGATCCTGAGGTCAAGTGCACATTTTGGCGCACACACGACCCAATGCGGATAAAGGGTCCGACACAATCGGACAACGAGGCAGCCCGGCGCCCGCGCCGCCACCCTGCGTCCCAGCACTGTACGCGAAGATCACGTTACCGTCCGTGGCGATCAGTGACGGCCGCCACCGCCACGTCCCCCGGATCGGCGGCACCCCGTATGGCACAATCGGACAACGGGTGACCCCCGTACGTCGCGAGATGTCCACCAGGTGACGGCCACCAGACCACACCACCGCGGCGGCATCGCCCGAAAGCCAACTTTCAGACAGGGGTCGCTGTGGCTGCCGAGCCCATTCCCACCGAACCGCTCTCACTGGACGACGATCCGGCCTTCCCGCTGCACCGCGGCGGCAAGCTGGAGATGCGGTCGACCATCCCGGTCCGCAACAAGGACGATCTGTCCCTCGCCTACACCCCCGGCGTCGCCCGGGTGTGCACGGCCATCGCCGACAACCCCGAGCTCGCCTACGAGTACACCTGGACCTCCAAGGTCGTCGCCGTCGTCACCGACGGCACCGCCGTCCTCGGCCTCGGCGACATCGGCCCGGCCGCCTCCATGCCCGTCATGGAGGGCAAGTCGCTGCTGTTCAAGGAGTTCGCCGACGTCGACTCCGTGCCGATCGCGCTGAACTGCACCGGTGTCGACGAGATCGTCGACACCGTGATCCGGCTGGCGCCGAGCTTCGGCGGCATCAACCTCGAGGACATCAGCGCCCCGCGCTGCTTCGAGATCGAGGACCGGCTCCGCGAGGCCCTCGACATCCCCGTCTTCCACGACGACCAGCACGGCACCGCCATCGTCGCGCTCGCCGCGCTGAAGAACGCCGCCCGCTTCGTCGGCAAGCCGCTGTCGGAGCTGCGCGCCGTCGTCGCCGGCGCCGGCGCGTCCGGCATCGCCGTCTCCACGATCCTCATCGAGGCCGGCATCGGCGACATCGCGCTGTCCGACAGCAAGGGCCTCATCCACGAGGGCCGCGACGGGCTCAACCCCGTCAAGCAGCGGATCGCCGCGATCACCAACCGGTCCCACCTGAAGGGCTCCACCGAGGAGGCGCTGCGCGGCGCCGACGTGTTCATCGGCCTGTCCGGCAGCACCGTCCACGAGTCGTGCGTCGCCACCATGTCCGACAGCGCGATCGTGTTCGCCCTCTCCAACCCCACCCCCGAGGTGCACCCCGACGTCGCGCGCCGGCACGCCAAGGTCGTCGCGACCGGCCGCAGCGACTTCCCCAACCAGATCAACAACGTGCTCGCCTTCCCCGGCATCTTCCGGGGCGCGCTGGACGTCCGCGCGCACTCCATCACCGAGGGCATGAAGCTCGCCGCCGCGAACGCGCTGGCCGGCATCGTCGGCGACGACCTCACCGCCGACTACATCATCCCCAACCCCTTCGACGACCGGGTCGCGCCCGCCGTCACCGCCGCGGTCGCCGCGCAGGCCCGCGCCGAGGGCGTCAACCGCGTCTGACCCCGCGTCCCGCCAGATAGAGCGCGGCGTGATGCGCGGCCCGCGTCCCCACCACGGGACGCGGGCCGCGCCGCTACCGTCCGTCCGCGGCCCGACCGGCCCACGGGCGGACGGACACCCGCCGCCACGGCCAGTACCGCGCCACGACCCGGCCGAGGACCCGGCACTCCGGCACCGCGCCGAAGTCCCAGCTGTCGCGGCGGCCCCGGGCCCGCTGGTTGTCGCTCTCCAGCCACCAGCCGTCCCCGGAGCGGTGCGCCACCCGCTTGACGATCAGCACGTCCGCGCGCTCCGGGTGCCGCGCCACCACGACGTCCCCGGGACGCGGCCGGGCGCCCGCCAGCACCACCAGCCAGTCCCCCGGCGCCAGCCCCGGCAGCATCGAGTCGCCGGTCACCGCGACCGTCCGCAGCCGCCCGCGCGTCCCGGCCAGCGCCAGCAGCACCGCCCCGCCGAGCGTCCAGGCCACCGGGTGGCGCATCCGCATCGCTCTCCTCGCCTTCCTGCACGGCGCTTTCGCGCGTTCGGCCGCATAGTCGCGCGGCCACGGGTCACCATCACTGGGGAAGGGTTCCGGGTCGCGCCGCGGCCCGGTCCTAGGCCGAATTACCGAGCGCCCTGGCCGGACGGGCCCGGGAGCACAAGGGTAATGTCGGTGCCCTGAGCATGATCCGCAACGAGGGAAGGAATCGCAGGTGTTCAAGCTTCTGCGCCCGAAGACCACGGTCTCCGCGCACTGCGACCTGCCGTGTGGCGTCTACGACCCGGCGCAGGCCAGGATCGAGGCCGAGTCGGTCAAGGCGATCGCCGAGAAGTACCAGGCCAACGAGGACCCGGAGTTCCGCGCCCGCGCGATCCTGATCAAGGAGCAGCGCTCCGAGCTGGTCAAGCACCACCTCTGGGTGCTCTGGACCGACTACTTCAAGCCGCCGCACTTCGAGAAGTACCCGCAGCTGCACCAGCTGTTCAACGAGGCCACCAAGCTCGCCGGCGCCTCCGGCACCAAGGGCAGCATGGACCCCAAGATCGCCGACGACCTGCTCGCGAAGATCGACGAAATTGCGAAGATCTTCACCGAGACCAAGCAGGCCTGACCAGGCGCAACACCGAGGCCCGGTCCGTTGGGGACCGGGCCTCGGCCTTTCCGGATCGCATCCCCGCTTCCGCGGGGCCGACGTATCCCACAAGCTCTTGTCGATCTCGGCGATCGAACCATCCCCGCCCTCGGCGGGGCTAATGGCGTGACTGTACCAACACTCTCCGTCAGGAGCGGGCGGTCTTGGTGAGGGCTTCGCCGGTGAGGCGGTAGGTCGTCCACTCGTCCTGGGGGCGGGCGCCCAGGGACTCGTAGAAGCCGATGGCGGGCTTGTTCCACCCGAGCACTGCCCACTCGACGCGTTCGTAGCCGCGCTCGTCGGCGATGCGGGCGAGCTCGGTGAGCAGGGCCTTGCCGTAGCCGTGGCCGCGGACGTCCGGGTCGACGAACAGGTCCTCCAGGTAGATCCCGTGGGTGCCGTTCCACGTGGAGAACGTGAGGAACCACACGGCGAAGCCCGCGACGCGGCCCTCGTGCTCGGCGATGAGCGCGTGGACGCGCGGGTCGTCGCCGAACAGGCGCTCCTTCAGCTGCGCCTCGGTGGCCTTCACCTCGTGCAGGGCGCGCTCGTACTCCGCGAGTTCGCGGATGAGCCGGAGGATCGCGGGGACGTCGTCGGGGGCGGCAGGGCGGATCATGCCGAAAAGGCTATGCCAGGCCGCCGGGTGCGCCGGTCCGGGGCTAGAGCGCGGTGAGCGGCGCCGCCGGGTCGGCCCACCGCTCGTTCGGGACGAGCGGGTACCAGCCGGGGCGGCCCGGGTCGCGGTCGTACGGGTAGTCGCCGAGCTCCCGGTAGAGCTCCGCGTACTCGGCGACCTTGTCACGGTCCAGCGTGACGCCGAGGCCGGGCCCGGACGGCACCGCGATCCGCCCGTCCGCGTACTGGAACGGGCCGCCCTCGATGACGTCGCCGGCGAGGTGGTGGTAGTGCGCGTCGGCGGCGTAGGTGAGGTTCGGCAGGACGGCGCCGAGGTGCAGCATGGTGGCGAGCTGGATGCCGAGCTCTCCCGACGAGTGCACCGACACCCCGAGCTGGAAGGTGTCGCAGATCCCGGCGGCCTTCACGCACGCGCGGATGCCGCCCCAGAACGTGGTGTCGAGCAGGACCACGTCCGCGCTGCGGTGCAGCACGTTGGTGGCGAGCTGCTCGAAGTTGACGACGACGGTGTTGGTGGCGAGCGGGGTCGTCACCCGTTCGCGGACGAGCCGCAGCCCCTCCAGGCCCCAGACGGGGTCTTCGAGGTAGTCGTTGTTGAGGTGCTCGATGGCCTTGGCGAACCGAAGTCCTTCGTCGAGGCTCAGCACCGCGTTGGGGTCGTAGCGCAGCCGGTCGTCCGGGAACGCCTCGGCCAGCGCCCGGTAGCACTCCAGCTCGTAGGCGGGCGGGAAGACGCCGCCCTTCAGCTTGTGGACGGCGAAGCCGTGCCGCTCCTTGAGGTCGCGGGCGTGCGCGACGAGCTGCTCGGGGGTGCGGACCTCCGGCGTCCGGCCGTCCGCGCCCGGGTAGCGGTAGAAAAGGTAGGACGCGAACGGGACGCTGTCGCGGACCCGGCCGCCGAGCAGGTCGTGGGCGGGCACGCCGAGGTGCTTGCCGACCAGGTCGATGCAGGCGAACTCGATGGCGGCGAGCATCTGGGTGCGATTGTTGTAGAGGCTCGCCGTCGGGTTGGCGATCTTGAAGCGGAGGGCCTCCAGCTCGAACGGGTCGTGCCCCTCCAGGTAGGGCGCGAGCGCGCGGAACGCGTCCTCGGCGCTCTGCCCGCCGCCGCCCATCTCGCCCAGCCCGACCAGGCCGTTGTCCGCCTCGACCTCGACGATCGTGCGGACGAAGCGGCCCCAGTGCGCGCCGTTGCTGTGCAGCAGCGGTGCCTCCAGCGGGACCGCGACGGTGGTGGCCCGGATGTCGGTGATCTTCACTTGGCGTTCCCCTTCACCGTGACGGCGACGATCCCGCAGGCGGGCAGGCGGACGGTCGCGGCGCCGTCCCGGACGGGCGCCTCCGCGGCGTCGCGGCCGAGACCGGAGTCGACGAGCGCGCGGCGCATCCCGGGGACGGCCAGCGTCGTCTCGACGGGTGCGGCGGCGAGCGAGCGGAGCCGGACGACCAGGTCGCCGCCGTCCCGCCCGATCGAGGTGACGTGCACGTCGGGGTCGTCGACGGACGCGAAGGCCTCCATCGGCTCCGCCGGTCCGGTCCCGGTCGCCAGCGTCGCGACGAACGGGTCGGTGAGCCCGGCGGCGGCGAGGGCGCCGAGCCGCCGGCCCGGGAGCCCGCCGGCGGCGGACGCGACGGCGTACCGGAAGGTGGTCTCGCCCTGCTGCTGGGACGGGAAGTTGGTGTCCCAGATGTTGTTCAGCGCCCAGGAGTAGACGGTGGCGGGCTCGTCGTCGAGGGTGGGCGGGAACGGCGCGTACGGCATGTGGATGGAGCCGAACTGGACCAGGGGCGCCTCCAGCGTCGCCCACGCCACGGTCAGGTCGGGGTCCTCGAACGCGACCCAGTGCCGGATCGGGCGCATGTGCTCGGCCGAGCCGGGGACGCTCGGCACGCCGGTGCCGCCGACGCCGCCGGTCAGCTCCCACGCCGCGGGCGGGCCGCCGGCCGCGAACGGGAAGGCGAAGAAGACCGCCTCCTTGGTCGCCGTGGGCTGCTTGCCGAGCTGGAAGCGCAGGTCGAGGCGCGGTACGCCCGCGTGCAGGTCGAGGGTCGTGCGGATCCAGTCGACGCCCTTTCCGGTCAGCTCCACGATGAGGCGTTCTCCCACGGCGGTGCGTTCACACCTGACGACGGCGGCGTGCCGGCCGAGGGCGCGGTCGCCGAGGAGCGTCCTGTCGTGCACGAGCATGTGCCCGGACATGTGGTTGAAGTGGGGCGCGGTCGCGTACCGGTCGTAGACGTACTGGCCGAACCCGGCGGCGGCGTCGGCGTTCACCAGCTCGCGTCCGGCGGTTTTGTCGAAGATCGAGGAGAGGTGGCCTTCGGCGAGGTCGTAGGTGACGCGGTAGTACTCGTTCTCGATCACGCCGTCGCGGCCGAGGTCGACCGGTTCGGGCGCGGGGGCCTCGCCGCGCACGACGTCGAGGCGCACGCGGCCCATGCCGGGGACGTCAGGGACGACGGCCTCCAGGTGGCGGCCGATGGGGCGGGTCGGCCACTCGTCGGGGTCGACCTCCTCCTCGTGGTGCGGCAGCGGTTCGCCGGTGCGGGCGTCGAGCAGCGTCACGGGGACGTCCACGGGCACCACGTCGCGCGGCAGGAAGGCGCGGACGGCGTCGGTGCGCGTGGCGCTGCCGGGGTTCAGGACGGCGAACGAGGCGAGCGCGTCCGGCGCGGGCCCGAGCGTGGCGCCGAACCGCCGCGCCCCGGCCTGCAGCAGGTCGAGGGCGTCGTCGTAGGACTGGTAGCCGACCGCGGACTTGCGGGTCCACTGCAGGCCGCCGGAGTCGTTGCCCTCCTCGGCGTCCTCCCACGGGTTGGCCGCGCCCCAGGTGTGCTCGTCGAACAGGGCCGCCTTGTCGTAGGCGTCGTCCAGGCCCTCGGCCTCGGCGCCGGCGAGGGCGTGCAGCGTCTCGGCGGTGCGCAGGACGTTCTGGGCGCGCCGGACGTGGCCGAGCGGGCGGGCGCCGGAGCCGAGGCCGTCGGCCCACCAGTCGGTCCAGTCGCCCTCGTGGACCTGGAGCCGGTCGCGGTGGTGCTCCTCGACGTGCTCGAAGAACTCGGCGTTGGTCGCCGTCCGCAGCCGCGGGTACTCCCATGTCGCGTTCCAACGCAGCGCGATGTCGGCGGGCATGATCGACGGGCCGGCGTTGTCGGCGTGCGCGCCCTGCACCCGCAGGTGCACCGCGTCGAGGACGTCGGGGGCCTTGTCGGCGCCGACCTGGCCGGGCGCCGCGTACCAGCCGAAGGTGCCCGGCCCGTACGGGTAGGGCCGGTCGGCGAGGGAGGACAGGTAGCGCGGCAGCAGGTCCTCGGCGAGGTCGTAGCCGTCGACGAGCCCGACGGTGTTGCCCTCCATGTAGGCCATGCCGTGCGGGGTGTCGGTGAACCACACGATCAGCTCGCGGCCACTCGGCGCCCGCCAGCGGAACGGGCGGCCGAGCTTGTCGCCGCCGGTGATGTACGGGACGGACCGTCCCGCCCAGTTGTGCGCCGCCGCCAGGTAGCGGACGCCCGCGGCGTTCAGCGCGTCGACGACGCCGACCACCGCGCCCGGGATGTCGGTGTGCATCGCCGAGCGGACGTCGATGCCGTGCCGGCTGCGCAGGTCTTCCACGAACCGCAGCTGCCGGTACAGCTCGTCGGTCGAGCACGCCTCGGTGTGCAGCTGCATGGGGAACGCCGTGACCTCGATGTTCCCGCTGCGGGTCCGGTCGACGAACTCGGCGACCATGTCGTCCGGCCGGGTGGCCAGCCAGCGCAGCGCGGGCAGCGACGACTCCACCGACCAGCGGAACCGGGCGTCGTCGGGCCGGCCGTCGGTCTCCCGGGACAGCCGCAGGGCCGCGTCCAGGTAGTCCAGGTGGTGGCGCAGGACGGTGCCCTGGGTGTCGGTGTAGCCGATGTCCAGGTGCGAGTGGTGGACGACGAAGACGCTCCACTTGCGCTGCGGCGTGACGTCGAGGGGCGCGGCGCCGACGAGGCCCGCGCCGTCCCGCACCTCCAGCGTGAGGCGGCGCGGGGCGTCGACGGCCGGGACGAGCAGGGTCGCCCGGCCCGCGGCGTCGGTGCGCTCCTCGGCGTCGCCGAGCCGCAGCGCCAGCCCGGGGCCCGCCTCGATCCGGACGGCCTGCCGGAGCGCGCCGGCCGCGTCCCGCCTGAACAGCGGGACCACCGCCGCCCGCACCGACAGCCCGCGGACCGCGAGCACCTCGGTGGAGGTGTCGTGGCGGAGGGCGGCGCGGATTCCGTCGTAGTCCGGGGAACCGAGGCTCTCCGTCAGGAGCCGACTGGTCATCCATGTCCTTTCAGAACGACTGTGACCGAGGGGTCAGAACTGGGCGAGCGTCAGCCCGCGGGTGAACAGCCGCTGCGTCGCCAGGAAGAGCACGACCGTGGGGAGCGAGACCACGAGCCCGGCGGCCAGCGCGACCGGGACGGGCGTCCCGGCGTACACGTCGGTGGTGAGCGCCGACAGCTCCGCCCAGACCGGCCGGACGTTGTCGGACTGCGCCAGCGTCAGCCCGAACAGCAGGTCGTTCCAGACGTAGGTGAACTCGAGGATGAACACGGCGGCCAGCGCGGCCGACGACAGCGGCAGGTAGATGCGCCAGAAGATGCGGAACGTGGACGCGCCGTCCAGCCGCGCCGCCTCGAAGATCGAGACGGCCACCGAGCCGAAGAAGTTGCGCATCACCAGCGCGGCGAGGGGCACGCTGATCGCGGTGTGGACCAGCACCAGGCCCATCTGGTTGTCGTACAGCGACACCTTGCTGTAGCCGACGAACAGCGGCACCAGCAGCATCTGGAACGGCACGACCGTGCCCGCGAAGATCACGACGAACCAGAGGAACCCGAACCGGACCCGCAGCACCACGATCGCGTAGCCGGCGAGCGCCCCGAACAGCACGGCGAGCGCGGGCGCGACCAGGCTGTAGATCGCGGTGCTGCCGATGGTGGCGCCGACGTCGGTGCGGCTCCACGCCTCACTGACGTTGTCGAACAGGCCCATCGACCCGGGCGGCTTCACCGCGTCGGACGGGTCGTAGTCGCCGGCGGGGCGGACGGCGTTCGCGACGATCAGGTACGTCGGGAACAGCCACACCAGGCCGAGGACGATCAGCACGACGCGGCGCATCAGGAGCCCTCCCTGCCGAGCTGGTGGCGCAGGTAGACGTAGGAGGCGAGGCCGGTGACCGTGGTGAGCAGCACGGCGATCGCCGACCCGTAGCCGTACTCGTCGGCGACGAAGACCTGCCGGTACATGGTCACCGCGAGCGTCTCGGAGGTCCGGCCGGGGCCGCCCTGCGTCATCACCCAGACGATGTCGAACGTCTTCAGGCTCGCGACCAGCGCCAGCCCGAACACCACGGTGGTGAGCGGCCGCATCAGCGGCCAGATGACGTGCCGGAACAGCTGCCATCCCGACGCGCCGTCGATGCGGGCGGCCTCGATCGGGGCGCGCGGGATCGACTGGAGGCCGACCACGAACAGCAGCATGTTGACGCCGAGCTGCTGCCACGCCCACACCACGATCATCGCGAACGTGTTGCGCGGGCCGTCCTGGAGGAACTCGGTGTGGCCGCCGGGCATGCCGAGGAACGTCAGCACCTGGTTGGCCATGCCGTCGGGCTGCAGGATGAAGCCCCAGATGAGGCCGATGCCGGCGCCGGACATCGCGTACGGGATGAGGAACGGCAGCCGGAACCAAGCGCCGCCCTTGATGTTGTACGACAGCACCGCGACCAGCAGGCCGAGCCCGACGGGCAGGACCGTGGTGCCGGCGACCCACAGCAGGGTGTTGCGGATCGAGGTGAGCAGCGCCTCGTCCCGCAGCAGCCGCCGGTAGTTGTCCAGGCCGGTGAACTTCGGCGACCCGAGGCCGTCGTAGGTGGTGAGGCTCAGGTACGCGGTCCACAGGAACGGCAGGTAGATCAGCACCGCGACGAAGAGGACGGCCGGGGTGAGGTAGGCGTGCCGGAACCGGCCGTGCATCGCGAACCCGGCCGGGGGGCGCCCGCGCCTGCCGCTGCGCCGCTGCCCGCCGCGCGCGCGTCCGAGCGGGGTCCTCGCGCGCACGGCGGTCGTCTGGTCGGTCATCGCGGGCTCAGCTTCCGGCCTTGTGGGTCTTCCAGTAGTCCTCGTTGGCCTTCTGGATGTCCTGGAGCACCTTCATGTACGAGCCGGGCTTGCTGAGGAAGCCGTCGAACCCGCTGAGCGCGGCCGTCAGGACGGGCGCGGGCGCGGCCTCGAAGTAGCGCGGCACGAGCCGGTTCCCGCCGTTCGCGGCCTCCTTGGTGACCTTGTCCAGCTCGGGGTCGGCGATCTTGACCTTCGGGTTGCCGGACACGTCGCCGCGCGCGTTGGCCCACTTCTCCTGCGCGGCGGGGGTGATCCACCACTTCAGGTACTTGGTGCTGGCGGCCGCGTCGGGCGCCTTGCGCAGCGAGCACAGCGGCCCGCTCTCGAAGACCAGGGACCGCTTGGGCAGCGACGGCGCAACGTTGGGGATGAAGAAGAACCCGTAGTCGGCGCCCTGCTTGAGCCCGCGCTGGGTCATGCTCGTGTTGAACCAGGTGCCGCTGATGACCATGGCGGCGTCGCCGGCCTTGAAGTGGTCGGCGGGGTCGGCCTTGTCGCCGGGGTTGGAGAAGTAGCCGGCGTCGATCATCGACTTCCACTGCTCCATCACCTTGACCACACCGGGGTCGGTGTAGGAGGCCTGGCCGGTGGACAGCCGCTCGTACAGGTCGGGGTCGGTGCCGGCGAGCAGCTGCTCGAACCAGGCGAAGGAGAACAGCGAGGTGGGCGTGGTCTGGTTGAACGGGACCTGGCCCTTACTCTTCAGCGTCCGGGCGATCTTCATGAGGTCGGCCCAGGTCGTCGGTGGCGTCAGGCCGTACTTCGCGAAGATCTTCTTGCTGTAGAACATGCCCCAGTACGCGGTGTTGAGCGGCACGCAGTACTGCTTGCCGCCGACCGTGTAGTACTTGGCGAGGTCCTGGGTGAGGTCGCCGCTCCTGATGGCGTCCTGCCAGATCGACGTCGTCTCGGCGACCTGGTTCTGCTTGACGATCTCCTCGAGGCGTCCGCCGGTCGTCCAGGTGAACAGGTCCGGCTTGACCTTGGTGCGGAACGAGGACTTGATGAACGCGGTGTAGGTCGGCTCGTCGGTGTAGCCCACCGGCTTCATGTCGAGCCCGGTCTGCTGCTTGCCCAGCGCGCTCATCTGCTCGAAGAAGGGCTTCCACGCGCCCTTGTCGTTGTAGAGGCTGAGCCCGGACTTCGACCCGCCGGAGTCGTTGCCCGAGGCGCAGCCCGCGGCCGCGGCCAGCGCCGCGGCCGCCGCGAGGACGGCGGTCGTGCGCGTGCGCATCGACGGCATGGGGGCCTCCTTGGTTCATGGGGTGGGTGGGGAGGTCGGGGTGTGACGAGGGTGCGCCGAGGAGGACCGCCGGCCCCGCGGGGCGAGCGGCCTGTTCGGATGGACGCGTCGGCTGGGTGGGTCGGACGGATGCGGCGGACGGGTGGGTCGGACGGTGGGGTCAGGTGAGCCTGGACTCGATGACCTTCGTGACGTCGAGCAGGTGCGCCCGCATCAGCTCCTCGGCGTGCTCGCCGTCGCCGGCCTCGATGGCGCCGAGGATCGCCCGGTGCTCCTCGTGGTCGCGGCGCCGGTCGTCGAAGATCCGCAGGATCTCCCGCTGCTCGGCACCGTGCACCGACAGCAGCGAGTCGACGACCTCGCCGAGCACCGCGTTGCCGGACGCCTGCGCGGCGGCGCGGTGGAAGGTCCGGTTGGCCGCGTCCAGCTCGGCGTCCTCGCCCTCCAGGTGCCGGCCCGCCTGGTCCAGGACGGCGCGCAGCCGGTCCAGGTCGGCGGACGCGGCGCGGCGGGCGGCCATCGCGGCGAGCGGCGGCTCGATGAGCAGCCGGGCGTCCAGCAGCTCCAGCAGCCGGTCGCCCTGCAGCGGCCGGACGTTCGGGTTGGGGATGACGACCCGTTCGAGGTCGGCGCCCACGTAGATGCCCGATCCGTGCCGCATCCGCACGGCGCCGGTGGCCTCCAGCCGGCGGAGCGCCTCGCGGAGGGTGGGCGTGGTCACCGCGAAGCGCTCCGAGAGCTCCCGCGCCGAGGGCAGCCGGTCGCCGGGGCGCAGCCCGCCGGAGCGGATCAGCTCCAGCACGCGCTCGGTGAGCGCGTCGGAGAGACTGGGCCGGGCCACATCCTTGGACATCGTCTACCTCGCTCGCTCCCACAAGAAGTCAAGTCATCTAATCACTTGATGTACCGGGATGTCCAGGGTCGATGCCGAACGCGGCGCGCAGCGCCTCCCGCTGCTCGGCGAGCGCCCGGCGCGCCACCTCCGCCGAGAGGACGCCGTCGAAACCGTGGTAGGCGCCCGGCACGTGCCGCAGCTCGACCGGCACGCCCGCCTCGATCATCCGCCGCGCGTAGATCAGGTCCTCGTCGCGCAGCGGATCGGCCTCGGCGGCCAGCACGTAGGCGGACGGCAGCCCCGACAGGTCGCGTGCGCGGGCCGGAGCGGCGTACACCGGCGTCTCCCGGCCCGCCGCGCCCCGGTCCGGGCCGAGGTAATGCCGCCACATGTGCTCCACCTCGCCCCGGTTGAACAGCGGCGGCTCGGTGTGGGCGTGCATCGACCGGGTGTCCATCCGGTCGTCGAGCACCGGGTAGAGCAGCAGCTGGAACACCAGCGGCGGCCCGTCCTCGTCGCGGGCCCGCAGCGCTACGGCCGCCGCCAGCCCACCGCCCGCGCTGCCGCCGCCGACCGCGATCCGACCCGGATCGGCGCCGAGGGCCGGCGCGTTCCCATGCGTCCAGACGGTCGCGGCCCACGCGTCCTCGAACGGCGCGGGAAACGGGTGCTCGGGCGCGAGCCGGTAGTCCACCGACACCACGACGATGCCGAGCGCGGCGGCGAAGTCCAGGCAGCGGCGGTGCTCGTTCTCCAGGTCGCCGGTGACGAACCCCCCGCCGTGGAAGTACACCAGCGCGGGCCCCTCGGGGCGTCTCGGCCGGTAGACGCGGACGGGCACGCCGCCGGGGATGCTCCGGTCGGTCACCTCGACGCGGTCATCGGCCGCCTTCTCCCCCGACAGCACCTCCGCCAGTTCGCGCATGGCGGCCCGCGCCTTGACCGGGTCGGCCAGGCTCACGTACGGCATCCCGGCGAGCGCCTCGGACAGCTCGGGGTCCATCGCGTCAGCCCGCCACGGGGACGTCGACGAAACGCGGACGGTAGATGCTCACGTCGCGGTAGACGTCCTTCGTCGGCCCCTGCGTCGTGTCGAGGCTGTTGACGTTGTAGGACACCACCAGGTTGTTCGCCGTCGTGAGCGAGGCGTGCGCGTGGGCGTTGTAGGTGTAGACGTCGCCGTCGCCGTACGAGCCGAACGGCCCGCCCTCCGGCGTGTTGTACACCGTCTTCTCGCCGGTGAACGGCCCGGCCGGCGAGCAGGACAGGTACGTGTCGATTTGCGCGCTGAACGCGTCCTTCGTGTCCTGCGTCAGGAGGATGTAGAAGTTCCCGCGCTTGCTGACGCTGAACTCGTTCGACACGCCGCCCAGCACCTCCACCGCCGCCGCCTCCGACGCCGACCAGGTGCCGCCGGCGGCCAGGTAGCTCCACGTCCCGCGCAGGTCGGTGCCCGCCACCCGCGCGACGTACATGTGCTTGCCGCCGGAGCCGAGGTCCTCGGTGCCGTAGACGTAGGTGTAGCCGCCGTCCCGCAGCAGCGCCGATCCCCACATCACACCGGTGGCGGACGGCAGCGAGGTGACCGACGTCGGCCGGTTCAGGTCGCTCGTGGAGAACCGCGCGAGGACGTTGCGGTCCCAGGTGACGTTCAGGTCGCCGGACCCGACCTTGTACTCCCGGTACGGCTGCTGGATCTCGCTTCCGTTCACCGTCATGTCGCCCGCCCAGTAGACGTGCGAGGCGTCGCTCGGCGGCAGCAGGGCGGTCGGGTTCGCGGCGGTGCCGCCGTGCGCGGTGCCGGTCAGCGAACCGCCCGCCGACCGCACGACGAAGGTGTTGTTGACGAACGGGGTCGTGCCGCCGTCGGCGACGGTGAGCGGCCGGGAGCCGTCGGCGTTGACCTTGCCGAGGAAGGTGTCGGAGAAGCCGAAGACCGTCCGGCCGTCCGGCAGCTTCACCGAGTAGGTGCTGTCGCCGCCGGTCCAGTCGTCCAGCAGCGCGTTGCTGTTGCCGTAGGAGGTGAACTTGGCGTTCAGCGAGGCGTCGGGCGCCGCTGTGCCGAACGCGGGCGCGGCGCTCCCACCGCAGGTGAGCGCGGCGGCGTGAGCGGCGGTCGAGGGGGCGAGCAGAGCGGTCGCGGCCAGCGTCGAGGCCGCGGCAGCACGAGTGAGGAGACGCATACGGACCCTCCGGGGGTCTAGAGGTCGAACGCGCTGATGTGCCAGCGGCCCAGGTTCGCCACGAACGCCGTCGTGCCCCGGAACGCCAGGTTGGTCGGATGGCAGAGGAGGTGGGCGGTGGGGTCGCGGACGACGGTCTCCCGCCGCCCGTCCGGGGTGAGCCGCAGCACCTCGCTGGGCTCGTAGAGGCCGACGTAGAGCAGGCCGTCGGGGCCGAAGGCGATGCCGTCGGGGACCGTGCCGGGCAGCTCGGCGACCGTCGAGCGGCCGCCCGCGGTGCCGTCGGCCCCGATCTCGACGCGGGTGATCCCGGGCAGGAACGACTCCGCGACGTACAGGGCCGACCCGTCCGGCGCCAGGGCGAGGCCGTTGGCGAACGCCATCGGGCGCTCGTCCCAGACCTCCCCGGTGCCGTCCGGCGCGTACCGGAACACCGAGGGGCCGGGGTCGTCGATCTGGCGGCTGTCGGAGACGTAGATCCGGCCCTGCGCGTCGATCACCGGGTAGTTGGGGTTGGTGAAGCGGTGGCCGTCCGCGCCGTCGGCGAACAGCGACACCTCGCCGGCGGCGAGGTCGAGGCGGAACACGCCGGGGTGCTCGATGTCGCAGATGTACAGGTGGGAGGCGGACGCGTCGAAGGCGATGCCGAGTACGAAGCCGTTGGTCGTGGCGACCTGCTCGACGCTCTCGCCCGCCGGGTCCACGCGGAAGATCTGGCCGGCCTCCCCGCCGCACCACACGCTGCCGTCGGGGTGGACCGCCACGCACTCGGGGTGGTCCAGGCGGGGACTGCTGAACAGGCCGTCGAAGAAGACGCGGGCGGCGGGCATTCAGACCTCCGGGAGTGCGGCGGGGTTGCGGGCGAGCAGGCCGCCGTCCACGCGGTGCTCGGCCCCGGTGATGAACGAGGAGCGCGGCCCGGCGAGGAACGCCACCACCTCGGCGACCTCCTCCGCCCGCGCGACGCGGCCCAGCGGGTGCGCCCGGCCCCACTCGGCGACCTGGTCGTCCTGGGTGGTGCCGCCGCGGAACAGGTCGGCGGCCCAGCGCAGCATCGGGGTGTCGACCGAGCCGGGGCAGACGACGTTGGCGCGGATCCCGTCGGGCGCGTGGTCCAGCGCCATCGCGCGGGTGAGCCCGTTGATCGCGGACTTGCTCGCGGTGTAGGCGGCGACCCGGTCCTGCGACGCGAACGCCTGGACCGACGACATCGTGACGATCGTGCCGCCGCCGCGCCGCCGCAGCTCCGGGACGGCCGCCTTGCAGACGAGGAAGACGCCCTTGAGGTTGACGCCGAGGACCTCGTCCCACAGCTCCTCGGCGGTGTCCTCCACCGTCCCGTACCGCTGGATGCCGGCGCAGGTGACGACGGTGTCGAGGCCGCCGTGCGCGTCGACCGCGCGGCGGACGAGGCCGCGCGTCTGCTCCGCGTCGGTGACGTCGGCGACGACGCCGGTCACGTCCAGGCCGTCGCCGCGCAGCTCGGCCTCGGTGGCGCGGACGCCGTCCTCGCCGATGCCGCAGAAGACGACCGCGGCGCCGTCCCCGGCCAGCCGCCGCACCACCGCCCGGCCGATGCCGAGCGACCCCCCGGTGACGACGGCGACCTTGCCGCCGAACTCCTTCATCGCGCTTCCTCCCCCTCGATCACGGCCGCGCGCAGCCACAGCGGCCTCGTCTCGTGCGGCCGCAGGGTGAGCGCCGACTCGTTGCGCACCGCCTCGGCGAGGCCCTCGGTCGGCCGTCCGGCGAACGGCTCCAGCCCCACCACGTACGCGCGGCCCCACCAGGGCGCCTCGCGGGTGGCGCCGAGCTCCCGCCACAGCCACAGGTCCGGCAGGACGGCGGCGTCCCAGCGGACCCGCAGGCCGAGGCCCGCGTCCGGGTCGATGATGTCGTAGCGGCCGTCCTGGAACCCGGAGAAGTAGTGGATGTCGCTCGGCGCGCCGCGCTCGGGGACGACGGTCAGCTCCGGCCCAGCGGCCGCCCCGTCCGGCAGCCGGATGCGGTGGCCGGGCCGTAGGAAGGGGGCGCCGAAGACGATGTGGTGGCCCCACATCACCTCCAGCTCGATCTCCGACTCGTTCGCCAGCTCCTCGTCGACGCGCAGCTCGGCGTCGCCGGACGCCAGCCGGAACGTCTTCACCACGCGCAGCGGCATCCGCCGCGCCCGGACGGTCAGCCGCACCGCGACCTCGGACGGGTCGTCGGCCGCGATGTCGACGTCCCAGGGCAGCCCGGCGACCTCGCCGTGCTGCGCCAGCGCGGCGCCGCGGTAGGTGCTCGGCTCGCCGCCGTTGGGCAGCACCTCCTGCCAGCCGCCCTCGTAGTGGTCGAGGAACGCCGCCACGTCGTCGCTCGCGCCGCCCGCCACGTCGCGCGGGTTGCGGATCCCGTCCGGCGCGAGCCAGACGAAGTCCATGTCGCGCGGCTTGTAGCAGAACTCGGCGACGTCGCCGCCCTTGTCCGCCAGGACGGTCACGCGCAGCAGCTCGTTCTCCAGCACGACGGCGCGCATCCCGAACCAGGTGATCTCGTGCAGGCGCGCGCCCCAGTTGCGGGCCGGGCGATGCCGTCGGTACGCCATCGGTCAGCCGAACTTCAGGTCGACGAAGCGGGGCCGGTAGATGGTGACGTCCTTGTAATGGTCGGTGTTGACGAAGCTGTTGACGTTGTAGGAGACGACGAGGCTGCCGGGGCGGCTCAGCTCCGGATGGGCGTGCGCGTTGTAGGTGAAGATGTTGGGGTTGCCGTAGCCGCCGTTCGCGCCGGTCTCGGGTGTCGAGTAGACGGTGGTCTTGCCGGTGAACGGCCCCTGGGGCGAGCAAGAGAAGTACGCGACGATGTTCGTGCTGAACTTCTCGGTGGTGTCCTGGGTGATGAGCATGTAGGCGCGGCCCATGCGGGTGACGCTGTACTCGTTGGCGACGCCGCCCATGATCCGCGCGGAGTCGGCCTCGTCCCGCGACCAGGTGCCGTCGCCCGCGGCGAACTCCCACGGCCGGGCCAGGTCGCCGCCGCGGACGCGGGCCAGGTGCATGTACTTGGTGTCGCCGAGGTCCTCGACGCCGTAGACGTAGATCATGCCGTCCGACCGCTCCAGCCAGGACGCCCAGGAGATCCCCTTGGACGACGGGATCGGGGTCACGCTGACGGGCGCGGACAGCCGGTCCGGCCGGAACTTCGCGACGACGTTGCGGAGCCAGCGCCAGTCCCAGATGCCGGGCCCGAACCGCTCGTACTCCTGGTAGGTCACCTGGACCCTGCCGCCCGCGGTGATCGCGTCGCCGGCCCAGAACCAGTGCTCGTCGTCGCGCGGCGGCATGACGGCCTTCGGCCGCTCGCGGGTGCCGCCGTGCACGGTGCTCAGCCGGTCGCCGGACTTCACCACGAACGAGTTGTTGACGAACGGGGTGGTGCCGCCCTCCTCGACGACCGGCGAGCGCGTGCCGTCGGCGTTGACCTTGCCGAGGAAGGTGTCGGAGAACACGAACGCCACCCGGCCCCCGGGCAGGGTGGTGGAGAAGGTGCCGTCCGCGCCGGTCCAGTCGTCGGTCCGGCCGTTGTCGTCGCCGTAGCGGGTGAACAGGCCGTTCAGTCCGGCGTCGGGCGCCGCGCTCTGGAAGGCGGGGGTCGGGGTGCCGCCGCACGCCTGGGCGGCGGTCGCGGCGGCGCGGGCGGGGGCGGTGAAGGCCGTCGTGGACAGGACCAGGGTGAGAGCGCCGGCGGCGAGGCCGCGCCAGGGGGATCTTCTGCGCACGGCCAGAAGTCTGGTCATTAGATGACTTGTTGTCTAGATGTATCGTGCTGCCCGTGAATGTTCCCCGGGTCGCCCTCATCGGCGAATGCATGATCGAACTGCGGCATCTGACGCCGGACCGGCTCGCCCTCGGCTACGCCGGAGACGTCTTCAACGCCGCCGCCTACCTGGCGCGCAGCGCCGTCCCCGGCGCGCTGGACGTGCAGTTCGTCACGGTCACCGGCGACGACCCCTACAGCGTCGGGATGCGCGCGGCCTGGCACGCCCACGGTGTCGGCGACAGGTACGCGCGGGTGCGGCCCGGCGGCCGCGCCGGGCTCTACCTGATCCGCACCGACGAGCACGGCGAGCGGACGTTCCAGCACTATCGGAGCGAATCGCCCGCCCGCGACCTGTTCGGGCCGGACCAGCCCGCCTCGATCGACGAGGCCATCGCCGGCCACGACCTGGTCTACCTGTCCGGGATCACCCTCTCGATCATGACGGAGCGGGCCCGCGCCCGGCTGGCCGAGGTGCTGGCGGAAACCCGGCGGCGCGGCGGGCTCGTCGCCTACGACGGCAACCACCGGCCCAGCGGCTGGCCCTCTCCCGGCGCGGCGGCCGGGGCGGCCGCCGCGGTGCTGGCGCACACCTCCATCGCGCTGCCGTCCCTGGACGACGACCGGCTCGTGCACGGCGACGCGTCCGCCCGGGCCTGCGTCGGACGGCTCCGGGACGCCGGCGTGCCGGAGATCGTCGTCAAGCTGGGCGCCGAGGGCTGCGTCATCGCCGACCGCGACTCGATGGAGGCCGTGCCCGCCGTGCCGGACGCGCACGTGGTCGACACCACCTCGGCGGGCGACGCGTTCAACGGCGGCTACCTGGCGGCGCGCCTGGCCGGCGCAGGCCGGCGCGCCGCCGCCGAGGCGGGCGCCCGGCTGGCCGCGGAGGTGATCGGCCATCCCGGCGCGCTCCTCCCGCCGCTCGGGGCGTCCGTCACTCCCAGGCCGCCGAGCCCTTGAAGGGGTAGTGCTCGCCCTCCACGTAGCGGGGCATCGGCTGGTAGGCGTTGACGCCGGGTTCGCCGCGCAGCAGCAGCGCGCTCGGGAACGGCTGCGGCTCGGCGGTGATCCGGGTCGAGGTCGGGATGTAGCGGATCGTCAGGCCGCAGCGCCGGTGCGGCGAGGTGTTGGCGTTGCTGCCGTGCATGATCCCCGGATGGTGGACCTCCACGTCGCCGGGGCGCAGCACCATGTCGACCGCCTTCGACTCGTCCACGGCCACGTCGCTCTCCACGTTGAAGACCGCGTCGTCGCCGTCGAGCTCCCGGACGGCGTGAAGTTCCTCACGATGCGAGCCCGGGATGACGCGCAGGCAGCCGTTCTCCGGCGTGGAATGGTCCACCGAAAGCCACAGTGTCACGACCCGCATCGGGTCCAATGGCCAGAACGCCCCGTCCTGGTGCCAGCGGACGGCCTTGCCCGTGTGCGGCGGCTTGGCGATGTAGTGCGAGGCGAACAGCGCGATGTCGGGGCCGATGAACCGCTCGGCGACGTCGAGCAGCCGGCCGTCGGAGACGAGCCGCACCCAGAACGGGTCGCGGGCCACCAGCTCGGTCGACAGGTCCTCGCCGCTGCGTCCCGGATGGCGCTCCTGCAGCCAGCGGACGTGACCGTCCGCCTCGGCCACCAGCTCGGAATCCAGCACGCCGGGGAAGATCGCGTACCCGTCGGCCTCGTACTTCTCCATGAACTCCATGGCGGCAAGATATCTAGAGACCAAGTCATCTAGTCAATAGTTGGCCAACCGGAACAAACCTCTGCGCGGCGAAGTCTCGCAGTGGGCTCCGCAGGCGGTAGTTTCGGAGGCAGCGGGACCATCCTGCGAGGGAGTGACGTGACCGAGGAAACCGCTGCCATGCCTGCCAGTACACAGTTGTCCGTGCGCGACGTGGTGACAGTGAAGCTGCCCGCCGCGAGCGCCTACCTGTCGGTGCTCAGAACCGCGACCGCGGGGCTGGCCGCCAGGCTGGACTTCACGCTGGACGAGATAGAGGACCTGCGCATCGCGGTCGACGAGGCGTGCGCGATGCTGCTGTCCCAGGCCGTGCCCGGGACGGACCTGTCGTGCGAGTTCGAGCTGACCGGGGAGGCCATGCGCATCTCGGTGTCGGTGCTCACCGTGGACGGCGCGGAGCCCAGCCGCGACACCTTCGCCTGGACGGTCCTGTCGTCCCTGGCCGGCGAGGTCGACGCGCAGATCGGCTCCGACGACCGGGTGACCGTGACGCTGCAGAAGCGGCGCGGTACGGCGGGGGCCCCGTGACGGAGAAGACGACCATCGCCGGCGCGAGCAACGAGCGGTCCGAGAGCAGCGGCGTACCGGACCGCGCGCGGGCCCGTGCGCTGTTCGAGCGCCTCGCCGAGCTGCCCGAGGGCGACCCGGAGCGGCAGCGCATCCGCGACCAGCTCGTCGAGCTGCACCTGCCCCTGGTGGAGTACCTGGCCCGGCGCTTCCGCAACCGCGGCGAGTGGCTGGACGACCTGATCCAGGTCGCCACCATCGGGCTGATCAAATCGATCGACCGGTTCGACCTGGAGCGCGGCGTGGAGTTCTCCACCTACGCCACGCCCACGATCGTCGGGGAGATCAAGCGCCACTTCCGCGACAAGGGCTGGGCCGTCCGGGTGCCGCGCCGGCTGCAGGAGCTGAAGCTGTCGCTGACCAAGGCGATCAGCGACCTCGCGCAGCGCGAGGGCCGGGCGCCGACGGTCAGCGAGCTGGCCGCGCACCTGCAGATGAGCGAGGAAGAGGTGCTGGAGGGCCTGGAGTCGGCGAACGCCTACTCCACGGTGTCCCTCGACGCGCCCGACTCCGGCGACGAGGACGCGCCCGCCGTGGCGGACTCGCTCGGCATGATCGACGAGTCGCTGGAGGGCGTGGAGTACCGCGAGTCCCTCAAGCCGCTGCTGGAGAAGCTGCCCGCGCGGGAGAAGAAGATCCTGCTGCTGCGGTTCTTCGGGAACATGACGCAGTCGCAGATCGCGGCGGAGCTCGGGATCTCGCAGATGCACGTGTCGCGGCTGCTGGCGCGCACGCTCGCGCAGCTGCGCGAGGGCCTGACCGCCGACGAGTAGGACGGCCGAACGCCGAAGGGCCCCGGGGACGCTCTCCCCGGGGCCCTCGGCGTTGATCGCCGGTTGATCGCTGCGGGTGTTCGGTCAGTTCTTGGCGGACGTGCCCTTGGCGGGCTGCTCCTTCAGGCGGTCCATCAGCTTCTGCCCGAGGGAGCGGCCGTCCGCGGGGCGCGTGTCCGCGGCGCCGGTCGCGGGCTTCGGGTCGCGGGGCGGCGCGTCCGCGGCGTCCTCGTCCTCGTCCGGGTCCTCGACGAGCCAGGCGGTGCTCGGCGGGCTCAGCACCGTGACCAGCGCGAGCACGGCGACCACGCCCATCGGGACGGCGATGGCGGGACGGTCGCTCTGCCACAGCGACCAGGCGACCGGCAGCGCGAACAGCTGCGTCAGCACCGTCGGGGCGCGGCTCCACTGGGCGGCGCGCAGCAGGCCGCGGGCGCAGGCGAGCATGCCCAGCCCGCCGGCGAGGGCGAGGACGGTCACCCCGATCGCGCTCACCGGGTCGACGGCGGCGCCGGCGGCGGTCTCCACGCCGGTGTAGACGCCGAACGCGACGGCGCCGAGGCCCTCCGCGCCCTCCAGGACGGCGGCGGCCCGCACGGTGATGGGACGATCGGTCACATCGAAACCCTACTCGGCCGCGGCCGTGCCCGACGCGCGGGTAAACCCGTGGATGACCCTCGGTACGCTGGCGCCGTGCGCGCCATGCTCATCGCCAATCCCAAGGCGACCTCCACCTCCCGGAGGGCCCGCGACATCCTCGTGCGGGCCTTCGCCGGCGACCTCGACCTCGAGATCGCCGAGACCGCGCACCGCGGCCACGCGACCGAGCTGGCCCGGCTCGCCGCCGCCGAGGGCTACGACGCGGTGATCGCGCTCGGCGGCGACGGCACGGTGAACGAGGCGGTGAACGGCCTCCTCGCGGACGGCCCCTCGCCCGGCCTGCCGGCGCTGGCGGTGCTGCCGTCCGGGAGCGCGAACGTGTTCGCCCGCGCGCTGGGGCTGCCGAACGACCCGATCGGCGCGACGAAGGCGGTGCTGGAGGCGCTGCGCGCCGGACGGTACCGGACGGTCGGGCTGGGGGCGGCGTGCCTGCCGGACGGCGTGCGGCGGTACTTCACCTTCAACGCGGGCGTGGGGCTGGACGCGGAGGTCGTCCGGGAGGTGGAGCGGCGCCGCGGCGCGGGCGCGAAGGCCGACCCGTCGCTGTACGTGCGGGCCGCGGTCCGCCATTTCTTCGCGGGCACGGATCGGCGCCGTCCGGCTCTCACACTGGAAGTGCCGGGCCGTCCTCCGAAATCGGGCCTGTTCCTGGCGTTCGTGTCGAATACCGCGCCGTGGACTTTCATGGGCCGGCTGCCGGTGAATCCGAGTCCGAAGGCGAACTTCGGGCGCGGGCTGGACGTGTTCGGCATGCGTTCCATGGACGCCGTCCCCATCCTCGGCGCGCTCGGGCAGATGATGCTGGTGCGCACCCGCCCGGTGCAGGGACGGCACGTGGTGAACGTGCACGACGCGGCGGAGGTCACCCTGCGGGCGAGCCGCCCGGTCGCCTTTCAGCTGGACGGCGACTATCTCGGAGAACAGCGCAGCGTGACGTTCCGCTCGGTGCCGAAGGCGGTCCGCATCCTCATCTGAGACCGGCGTCACGCCATGCTGGAAGCCAAGTAACACGGCCGACCCACAGGTGTGACACATGCGACACCCATACTTTGAGAATCCCTTCTCAAAGGTCTTGCGTCTGCCCGTACCCGGCTGAAACGCTCGTAGTGCGCCAGCCGACAGGGGCCCCAACGTCGTCCGCCTCCTGCTCGCAGCGCCGCGGAACAATCACCCCTGGATCGCCGGCCACCGCCGCTCCGGGCGTTCGCGACATGTGAAGCCGTTCACAAACGTGGAGTGTCTCACACCACCTGACGAAGGAGTGGACCGCATGGACTGGCGCCACCGCGCTGCCTGCCGTGACGTGGACCCCGAGCTGTTCTTCCCGATCGGCAACACCGGGCCCGCGATCCTGCAGATCGAAGAGGCCAAGCAGGTGTGCCGGCGTTGCGACGTGACGGACGCCTGCCTGCGCTGGGCGCTGGAGTCCGGCCAGGACTCCGGTGTATGGGGCGGGATGGGCGAGGACGAGCGCCGCGCCCTCAAGCGCCGCGCCAGCCGCGCCCGCGCCCGCGCCAACGCGGGCCTGTAGAACCCCGATCGCACCGTCCGACGGCGCCGCTTCCGAACCCCCAGGGCCGGAAAGCCGGCGCCGTAGGCATTCCCGGCCCCGGCCGTGCCGCGAGATCAGAGCCGCGAGGTCAGGCTCGCGGGCCGGAGCGGTGGTTGTGGTCGAGCGGGACGTCCACCGTGACCTCGGTTCCGCCGCCGGGACGGTCGCGGAAGTCGAGGCGGCCGCCGAGCTCGCCGACGATGAGGGTGCGGACGATCTGCAGGCCGAGGCTGTTGCTGCTCTCCACGTCGAAGTCCGGGGGCAGGCCCACGCCGTCGTCGGTCACGATCGCGACGAGGCGGGGACCGTCGCCCGGCCCGCGGGGCGCCTCCTTCGGGGCGTGCGGCTCGGACGCGCCGGAGTCGGGCCATTCGCCCCAGACCCGGACGCCCGCCGGCTCGCTGGGCGCGCCGCCCTCCCCGTAGCGGCGGGCGACGACCTCCAGCGTGCCGAACCGGTTGGCGAGGCCGTGCTCCAGCGCGTTCTGCAGCAGCTCGGTGAGCGCCATCGCCAGCGGCGTCGCGACCTCGGCGGGCAGCACGCCGAAGCTGCCGGTCCGCTTCGGCTCGACCTTGGTCTCCGGGGTGGACACCTCCCCCGCCATCATGATCACGCGGTCCGCGATGTCGTCGAAGTCGATCAGCTCGTCGGGGGTGTGCGACAGGGTCTCGTGCACGATCGCGATCGACCCGACCCGGCGGACCGCCTCGTCCAGCGCCGCCCGCCCCTCCGGGATCCGCAGCCGGCGCGCCTGGAGCCGCAGCAGCGCGGCGACCGTCTGCAGGTTGTTCTTCACCCGGTGGTGGATCTCCCGGATGGTGGCGTCCTTGGTCATCAGCTCCCGGTCGCGCCAGCGCAGTTCGGTGACGTCGCGGCACAGCACGATCGCGCCGATCCGGGTGCCGCCGACGACCAGCGGGATCGTCCGCAGCTGCATGACCGAGCCGTTCGACTCGACCTCCACCTCGCGCGGGGCCCGGCCGCTGAGCACGACGCTGAGCGCCTCCTCCAGCGGCTCGCCGGTGTCGCACAGGTCGGCGGTGACCTTGCCGAGCGACTCGCCGACCAGGTCGGACGGCAGGCCGAGGCGCCGGTAGGCGGACTGGGCGTTCGGGCTGGCGTAGGTGACGCCGCCACCGCGGTCCAGCCGCATCAGCCCGTCGCCGACGCGCGGCGAGCGGACCATGTTCGGCTCCTCGCCCGGCACCGGGAACCGGCCCTCGGAGATCATCTTGGCGAGGTCGCTGGCGCTCTGCAGATAGGTCAGCTCCAGCCGGGACGGGGTGCGCGCCGAGCTGAGGTTGGTGCTGCGCTGGATCACTCCGAGGATCTTGGCGCCGCGGCGCACCGGGATCGACTCCTCCCGCACGGGGATGCCGCTGCCCCACTCCGGGTCGCCCTCCCGGACGATCCGCCGCTCCCGCCACGCCACGTCGATCAGCCCGCGCCGCCCCGTCCGGACGACCTTGCCGACGAGGTCCTCGGAGTAGGCGGTGGGACCGGTCGTCGGCCGCATCTGCGCGATCGCCACCCAGCCCTGCACGGCCGCGTTCGTGTCGAGCGCGCCGCCGCGCCGCCCGCCCCGGCCGCCCTGCTCGTCGGCCGGGACCGCCGCGCCGGACCGCAGCGGCACCCACAGCAGCAGGTCCGCGAACGACAGGTCGGCGAGCAGCTGCCAGTCCGACACCAGCGCGTGCAGCCACTCGACATCGGTCTCGGTGAGGTCGGTGTGGTCGCGGACCAGATCGGTCAAGGTAGGCACGCGACCATCATCGCCCATCCGATTTGGTGCCCCGCCTCCGTCCCCGCCGCACGCCACCTGGCAGGATTCCCGCATGACCGCTGCACCCGACGCGCCGGCGGGACCCCCGCCGAGCCGCCCCGACCCGCTCGCCCGGCTCCGCGACGCGGCCGCCCGGCGGGCCGAGGCGGGCCTGCGGCGGACGCTGCGCCCCCGCGGCGCCGACCACGACGGCATGGCCGACCTGGCGTCCAACGACTACCTGGGGCTGTCCGGCGATCCCCGGCTCGTGGAGGGCGCGGTCGCCGCGGCCCGCGCGTGGGGCACCGGGTCGTCCGGGTCCCGGCTGGTCACCGGCACGACCGCGCTGCACGCCGAGCTGGACCGGCGGCTCGCCGCGTTCACCGGCAGCACCGCCGGGCTGGTGTTCTCCTCCGGCTTCCTGGCCAACCTCGGCGCCGTCACCGCGCTGTCCGGCCCCGGCACCCTGGTGGTGTCCGACCAGGTCAACCACGCCTCGATCGTGGACGCGTGCCGGCTGTCGCGCGCCCGGGTCGCGATCGTCCCGCACCGGGACGCGGCCGCCGTCGAGCGGGCCCTCGCCGAACGTGACGAAGAGCACGCGGTCGTCGTCACCGACGCGGTGTTCTCCGTGGACGGCGACCTCGCGCCGCTCGCCGAACTGCACCGCGCCGCCCGCGCGCACGGCGCGCTGTTGGTGATCGACGAGGCGCACGCGCTCGGCGTCGTCGGCGACGGCGGACGCGGCGCCGCGCACGCCGCCGGCCTCGCCGGCGAACCCGACGTGGTCCTCACCCTCACCCTGTCGAAGTCGCTGGCCTCGCAGGGCGGCGCCGTCCTCGGCGCGCCGGAGGTCGTCCAGGCGCTGCTGGACACCGGCCGCTCGTTCATCTTCGACACCGGCCTGAACCCGCCCGCCGTGGGCGCCGCGCTCGCCGCCCTCGACGTCCTGGAGGCGGACCCGGACCTGCCCGCCCGGGCCCGTGCCACCGCCCGCAGGATGGCAAACCTCGCGGCCGGTTCCGGCCTGGAGACCGCCGACCCGGCCGCCGCCGTCGTCCCGGTGTTCCTCGGCGAACCGGACACCGCGGTACACGCCGCCGGGATCTGCGCTGAGCACGGGCTGCGCGTCGGCTGCTTCCGCCCCCCGTCCGTCCCGAAGGGACGGGCGTGCCTGCGGCTCACCGCGCGGGCGACCGTGAGCGAGGCGGACCTCACAAGGCTGCGGGCGGCCCTGGCGGAGGTCGTGCACTCTACCGGCCGTAGTCTTCACGCATAACATCGGGGGAAACCGATGATGAACGTGAGGAGATGCCGTGACGGAGGTCAGGGGCGGACCCCGGCACGGGGACGGATTCGAGCGCGGATTCGATCGGGCGGCGCTCGGCGACCTGGGTAAGCACCACACCAACCAGGCGCCGCGCATCCCGAAGTACTACAAGCTCAAAGAACTCCTCGTCGAGCTCATCCAGTCGCTGCCGCCGGGCAGCCCGCTGCCGCCCGAGCGGGCGCTGGCGGAGAAGTACGAGACGTCCCGGACGACCGTCCGGCAGGCGCTCGCCGAACTCGTCGTCGAAGGACGCCTGCAGCGCATCCAGGGCAAGGGCACCTTCGTCGCCAAGCCGAAGGTCTCGCAGGAGCTGCAGCTCGTCTCCTACACCGAGGACATGCGCCACCACGGCCTGCGCCCCGAGACCCGCATCCTGGACGCCGGCTACGTCAGCGCCGACGAGCGCCTCGCCACGCTGCTGTGCATCCGCCCCGGCGGGCGCGTCCTGCGCATCCACCGGCTCCGCCTCGCCGACGGCGAGCCGATGTCGATCGACACCTCGCACCTCCCGGCCCGCCGCTTCCCCGGCCTGCGCCGCGAGCTGCCCCGGCACCGCTCCCTGTACGAGACCCTCGCCACCGCCTACGACGTCCACCTGACGGAGGCGGAGGAGACCATCGAGACCGTCCTCGCCACCCCGCACGACGCGCAGCTCCTCGGCGTCGACGTCGGCCTGCCCATGCTCCTGCTGTCCCGGCACGCCTTCGACACCACCGGCCAGCCCGTCGAATGGGCCCAGTCCCTCTACCGCGGCGACCGCTACAAGTTCATCACCCGCCTCCGCCGCGACACCTGACCGCCACCCTCGCGGCCTCCTGATTTCGAGCACAGGTTCGAAGGTTCCGGCTACGCTGGGTGCATCCCTTCTCTACGATGACCGGAGCAGATCGTGAGGGAGGAGTCACAGGAAGTGAAGGTCTTGTCGGACGAAGAGGTGTCGATGCTGCCCGACGCCCCTTACAACCTGTGGGTGCGCGGCGAACTCGATGACCACCTCGACACCCCCGAAGGATCCCGAGTCGAGATCATCGGAGGAAGGGTCGTCGTGTCACCGCCGCCAGTGTTCGAGCACAATGCCGTCATCGGTGACATCACGATGGTCTTCAACCGAGCCTTCGGCCCTGACTTCCCCTGGAGGACCGACAGCGGGACCGGGATGTCGCTCGTCGGCGTCGGCGACGGGTTCGTCCCGGACCTGATGCTCCTGGACCAGGAGGTCTTCCAGGCCGCGCGACGCTCCAAAGTACGGACGCTGGTCCCCGATCAGGTCGAAATGGTCGTGGAGGTCACCTCTCGCGGCAACGCCCAGAACGACCAGGAGCCCTCGGGAAGGGGGCGTGGCAACAACAAGTGGAACGGCTACGCCAGGGCGGAGATCCCGTACTACCTGCTGGTCGACCGCTCCCCCAAGGCCGCGCGTTCCATCCTGTACTCGATCCCGGACCAGGCCCTCGGCGCCTACCTGCACCAGGAATCATGGGCATTCGGCGAGACGGTAGACCTTCCCGACCCGTTCGACATCGAGATCAGCACCGCCGAGTGGGAACCCTGGGAAGACTGAGAATGGGGTACTACGTCGTACACCAGTTCTATTGCATCGACCTCCCGGACACGCCCTACAACCTGGCCCGGACCCACGAGCTGTGGGATTACGTGAACGCCGAAGAAGGCGCCAAGGTCGAGGTGTTCAAGAACCTGATCTCCATCGACGGTGCGCCCCGTCCCCCCACACCGGACTCCCCACGCGCCCGCCCCTGGACGCTTCGGCAGGCGATGGAAGAAATGGAGGCGTTGAAGGCAAAATACCGGGCGAGGTGGGAATCGGAGCAGCACGAGGCCACAGCGAAGGCGTCCGAGGACTGACCAGGGTGGTACCCGCACGGCTCGGCTCCGGCCGGTTCGGCTCTCGTCGGTTCAGCTCGGGTCGGGGGTGTGGGTTTCGCGGAAGGCGGCGGGGTCGAAGGTGCCGCCGAAGGCGGGGGACAGGCCGCGGTGGGCGGCCGGCAGGAACTCGGCGGGGTCGAGGGCGGACGCCCCGGCGGGCAGCGCGCCGGACAGCGGGCGCGCCGCGATGGTCTCCAGGTCCCGGATGTTGCTGCGCATCGCCAGGTCCGGGTCGTCCGGCCAGGAGCCGATGACGACGCCGGCGAGCTGCACGCCGCGGTGCGCCATCGCCTCCAGGGTGAGCGCCGTGTGGTTGAGCGTGCCGAGGTCCGGACGGGTCGCGACGACGACGGCGGCGCCCAGCCAGCGGGCCAGGTCGGCGATGGTGGTGCCCTCCTCGTCGTAGCGGACGAGCAGGCCGCCCGCGCCCTCCACCAGCACCAGGTTGCGGGTCGCGGCGAGTTCCTGGACGTGCTTGGCGACGTCCGGCAGCCGGACGGGCGGGACGCCGGCGCGGCGGGCCGCGGCGGCGGGCGACAGCGGGTCGGGGAACCGCGCGGACTCGTGGACGTCGTCGATGCCGGCGAGCCGGCGCACCTCGTCGAGGTCGCCGGGCTCGCCGCCGGCCATCCCGGTCTGGCCGGGCTTGACGACGGCGACCGACGCGCCGCGCGCGGCGGCGACGGCGGCCAGCGCGGCGGTGACGATGGTCTTGCCGACGCCCGTGCAGGTCCCGGTCACTACGAGCACACTCACGCCCGGCACACTAGCGTGCGGAGCGGGGCCCGGTCGGTCGCGGATTCCCACAGTCTTCCGCCGCCGGATTTGTAGCGCGGGGAACCCGGGGGCGCGGCGGCGCGTCCAAGGCGCATGGCCGGTTCGCAGACACGTACCAGCTTGATCGTCGCGCTCGCGTGCGCGGGCACGCTGGCGGCCTGCGGCGACGCGTCCGGCGTGGCGAAGCCGCCGCACACGCTGGAGCCCGGCGGGTCCACCGCGCCCCCCGCGAAGGACGCCTCGGGCGCTGAACGGCTCGTGCTGCGGATGCGCGAGACCGGCGGCATCGCCGGCATGGGCGGACCGGGCGCCCTGCCCGGCTTCTCGCTCTACTCGACGGGCCGCGCGCTCACCGCGGCGCAGGGGGCGCAGGGGAAGGTCACCGAGTACCGGCTGACACCCGCGGCGCTGGACCGCCTGCTGGACGGGGCCCGCGCCGCCGGACTCGGCCGGTCGCACACCGTCAGCGCCGGGCAGGTCCCGGACGCGACGGTGCTGGAGTTCACGATGGGCGACGCGCGCACCAGGATCGTCCAGCCGGAGGGGCGGTCGGACCCGGCGGTGAGGTTCCGGGCACGGCTCGATCCGCGCACGTGGCCGGCGTCCGATCTCGCGTCCGGGCCGCGGCCCTACGAGCCGTCCCAGGTGGCGGTGCTCGCGTCGCCGGGCGCCGCGGCCGACGGCCCGGTCCGGGCGTGGCCGCTGGCGCCGCTGGGCAAGGGCACGACGGTCGGCGTCGGCGTCTGCACGCTCGCCGCGCCCGCGAAGGTCCCGGCGACGAGTCCGGGCGCCGCCTGGCGCAGCGGCGGCAAGATCTACAGTGTGCGGCTGCGGCCGCTGCTGCCCGACGAGCACTCCTGCGCCGACCTCCGCTGACCCGCCAGGGCGATACGGCGCACGTCAACGTCCGGCGGCGAGGTCGGCGGCGACTTCGCGGGTGACGGTCCGCAGGTCGGGGGCGAGCTGGTCGAGGCGGTCGTCGAGGTCGTCGGCGAAGCTCAGACGCTCCAGGTCGGGCGCCCGGACGGCCTCGGGCATCCACGCGGAGTGGATGAGGAACGGGACCGTGGTGCCGTGCGGCGGCGCCAGGACGGCGACGGGCCCGCGGCCGACGTCGGCGGCGTCGAACAACTCGATGCGGAAGCGGTCGTCGTTGTGGACGGCGACGACGAGGTACCCGTCGTGCCCGCCCGGGTCGGCCCCCGCGTACCGGCTGCCGCCGCGTCCGCGCGGCACGAACGAGGGTGACGTCGGGTAGTCGTCCAGCGCGAACGTCCATTCGGCGAGCGGCTTGAGGTCGTCGCGGTCGTGGCTGACGAGGACGGCCGGGGTCTCCTCCGGCGGGAACAGGTCGGCGTCGATGCGGCCGGTGTAGTTGCGCAGCGCCCGCTGGTTGATCGCCTCGGGATGGAAGCCCAGGTAGACGAGGTGGTGCCGGGTCGGGGCGGTCTGCCCCTCGATGCTCCAGTCGATGGCGGACAGCTCGGCCTGCCACCAGCGCGCCGGGTCGCCGGCGCGGGCGTGCTCGCGCACCGTCCCGGTCTCCGGGTCGAACAGCAGGACGGTGGTGAGCGCGGGCGTCATGCCGTGGCAGTACATCCCGCGCAGCGCCGGGTCGACCGGGCGGCCGAACGCGTCGAGGTCGTCCTCGCGCAGGTACATGCCGATGTCGACGCCGGGGGTGTGCTCCATGACGACCTGGACGCCGTCCGCGTCGTCGTACTTGGCGTAGAAGTGGTTGACCTCGGGCGCGATTCGGAACTCCTTGCAGGTCACGGTGCCGCCGCCGGGGCGCAGGTCGTCCTTGCGGATCAGCAGGACGGGCCCGTCGGGGTTGTTGGCGACGGTGCGGTCCGCGCCGAAGATCTCCTCGGCGTCGATCTTGTAGGCGGTGTCGGCGAGGACGAGCCAGTCGCGGGTCTGGGTGATGGTGTGCGTGGCCTGCGGCAGGACGGCGTCCGCGACATCCCAGCGCTCGACCCGGCCCCCCTCCCCCGCATACCGGATCACCGACACGGCGCCGGACATCACGTCGCGGCTGACCGTCCACAGGCAGCCACGCTCGGGGTCGATCACCGGGTGCGCGGACGTGGAGACCAGCGGCAGCACGGCCTGGTCGATGGCGGGCTTCCAGTCGTCGCGGTGGCCGACCTCGGCGACGAACCCCAGCGTGACGGGGTCGACCTCGACGGGCCGCCCGGCGTCCCAGGTGGCGAACAGCCGGTCGCCCCAGGGCAGCGGCGCGGTGTTGGCGGCGTTGACGAACCCCCACGGCGAGCTGGTGCCGACCGGGCCGGCGGTGAACAGGTCGGGGCGGGCGCGGCGCAGCCGGACGGACGGGGTGTCGATCACCCGGGCGCGCCAGCGGAACCGTCCGTCCGGGCCGGGCCGGAGCGGCAGCCGCGCGATGATCCCGTCGCCGAAGAAGGCGTGCAGGGGATGGGTGCGCTGGTCGGAGGTGCTGACGACGAAGTGGCCGCGGACGTCGTCCGGCCAGGCGCCGGCGACGACGTCCAGCTCCATGTCGCCGACGTCCTGCGTGCCGAGGATCGAGCGGGGAACCGGCATGGCGCCTCCTGGGGACGGCGGGGTGACAACGATCGGCGGGTGACAACGGTCGACAGGGCCAATCAACACGCGGCGGGCCCTAGTAGTCAACCCTCTAACGACTATCGCCCCGCGCCGGCGGCCCGGGCGGGTGCATGTCCGCGATGGATGCGGATAGCCTGATATGTCGCGGCCTTCTGGCCGCGGCGACCCGGCAACAACGGCTCCCCGGCCTGGAGAAACACCCGATGCAGACAGTTCCCCTCACCGTCCGCGACGCGCGCCCCCACGAGTACGACCTGATCGGTGAGCTGACCGTCGAGGTGTACGTGCACGGCGGCCTGGTCTCGCCCGCGTCGTCCTACGTCGAGACGCTGCGCAACGCCGCCGACCGGGCCGCCAAGTCCCAGCTGATCGTCGCCGAGGCCGCCGGCGAGGTCGCGGGCGCCGTCGCCTACTGCCCGCCCGGCAGCCCGTACGCCGAGCTGGCCGGCCCGGACGAGGCCGAGTTCCGCATGCTCGCCGTCCTGGCGAAGGCGCGGCGGCTCGGCGCGGGACGCGCCCTGGTCGGCGAGTGCGCGGCGCGAGCCCGCGCCGCGGGGCTGGTCGGGCTGCGGCTGTCCACGCAGTCGAACATGCAGGCCGCGCACCGCATGTACGAGCGGCTCGGCTTCGTCCGCACCCCCGACCGGGACTGGTCGCCGGTGCCCGGCCTGCTCCTGCTCACCTACTCCCTGACGTTCTAGACCTCCCTGACGTTCTAGACGGCCGGGGACGTCCAGAGGCGGGGGCCGGAGCGGGCGTCCAGGCGGCGCAGGAACGACAGGATGCCCGCCGTGCCGGTGCCCCAGGTGAACGCCTGGGTGTCGAGGTCGTTGCCGGCGAAGACCGGCCGTCCCGGCTCACCGCCGCTGCGCACGAGCATCAGCTCGACGATCTCCTCGGCTCCCCGCCAGTACGCGTCGTCGCCCGTGGCCAGGGCGACGTCGATGAGCGCCTCCCCCATGCCCGCGAGGCCGCAGCACTGGGACGACACCCATGCGCGCGGCGCGATCGCCAGGCAGGCGCGGGCACCGCGTTCGGCCAGGTCGAGGTAGTGCGCGTCGTCGTAGGCGCGGGCGGCGCGCAACATCGCGCCGACGACGCCGGACATGCCCTGGCACCACGAGGCGCCCATGGGACGCGCGGCCGGGCCGTCCAACTCGTCGACGAGCGCGGCCGTTCTCTCGGCGAGGGCGGCGAACGCGTCGCGGGCGGCGGTCCCGGCGGCGGCGTCGCCGGTGGCCCGGTGGTAGGCCAGCAGGAAGTCGGCGACGCCCGCGTCGCCGTGCGCGAACGCGGTGTCGACGGCGACGCCGGAGCCGGGCTGCTCGACCGACACGGCCGCGTCGGGCGCGGCGACGTCGCCCGCCAGCAGCCGCCGGGCGCACTCGGCCGCCATCGCGGCGTTGGCCGGATCGGGTGCGAGGGCGTCGAGGAGGAGGTGGCCGGTGCCGATGCCGGCGACGCCGTGCGCCTGGTCCGCGCGCTCGCCGCCGGACGTGCGGACGGGCCGCGGCATCGCGACCCCGGCGGAGGCCAGGAAGACGGCAGTGCCGGTGAGGCCGAAGTACAGCGAGGCGGGCAGGTTCGCGGCGGGCATGTTCGCGGCCGTCCAGCGGGCGAGGTCGGCGCCCGCGGCCTTGCCCTCGGGGTGCTGGAGCAGCTCCATCCCGACGCCCGCCGAACCGGCGTAGACGTTGGTGACGGGCGGGCTCGTCCGGCGGTCCTCCGGCTCGTCCATGAGCTGCTCGGCGAACCGGGCGCACTCGCGCACGGTGTGCGCGAGGACGGACGACAGCAGGCCGCCGGTCAGGCTCGGGGTGGACACCGGGGCCGTGGCCTTCGCGGTCGCGTGGCGTCCGGCCCGGATCTCGGCGGCGGCGCGCGTCCGGACGCCGGGGTCGAGGCTGAGCAGCCGCGGCACGAGCGCGACCACGCCGCCGCCCGGCGACATCCGCGCCAGGCATTGCAGCGACCGCTCGACGCCGCGTTCCGGGTCGGGGTCGATGATGACGGGGTTCATCCCGGTGGCCGCGAAGAACAGCGTCGCGCCGAGCGAGAACAGGTCGTCGGACGGCTCCGACGGGCGGCCGGTGCGCTGGTCGGGGACGCTGTAACCGCGGCTCCAGCCCGGCATCTGCAGGTCCCCGTGGCGGCTGGTGCCGAAGTCGATGATCGTGCAGCCGCCGTCCTCGCCGAGCACCACGTTCTTGGGCGACAGGTCGCGGACGACCACGCCCCGCGCGTGCACCGCGTCGAGGACGGCGAGCAGCCGGGACGCCAGGTCCGCGAGCTCGCGGCCGGTGAGCGCGCCGTGCTCGGCCACGTGCCGGTTGAGGTCGGTGGCGCCGGCGTCGCTCATGACCAGGAACTCGTCCTCGCCGTGCCGGAAGTGGTCGAGCGCCTCCGGGACGCCGTCGACACCGGCGAGGACGGTCAGGACGCGCAGCTCGTTGCGCAGGTACATCCGCAGGTCGTAGCCCTCGGGGTGCTCCCCGACGTAGGCGCGGGCCTCCTTGACGACGACGGGCCGCCCGCCCGCGTCCTCGGCCCGGTAGACGTTGCCGCGCGGCCCGCGCATCACCCCGGTGGTCACGCGGTAGCGGCCGCCGATCGTCCGGGCGCGCGGCGCCGCCGGGCCGGGGGGGGCGGCTGCGGCCGGTGCGGGCGGGCGGAACGGGTCGGTCGCCCACGACGGGCAGGTGAACTCGACGCCGGCCGCGCCGGGTTCGGCCTCACCGTCCGGGCCGACGACGACCAGCTCGAAGTCGCCGTTGTCGTCCACCTTGTACTGCGGCGCGAACGGGGCGTAGCGGTAGTAGACGGGGGCGTCGGGGCGGACGCGGCGGTCGCTGACCACGCGCGGACCGGCCATGCCGGTGAGGGCGGTGGCGAGCGCGTGCCCGAGCCGGGTGACCGCGTCCTGCGGCGGGTAGACGGTGACGGCCTTGCCGACGGACGCCGCGTCGAGGTCGCCGGAGTTCAGCTCGCGCAGCATCTCGGTGGAGCGCGCCACCTTGAAATCGCACGGTGTGGCCAGCAGCAGCGGAAGGATGCGTTCGAGCGTCTCCGCGAACGTGCCGGGCCGCGCGGACACGTGCAGTTTCCAGCCCTGCCGGGGCGCCGCGAAGCCGGGATCGCGCACGCTGATCCAGGTGTCGTCCGACCGGATTTCCCTACCACGCTCGTGGGCAATTGTGGAAATGCGCTGAAATACCGATGGTTCCATTGTCGCCCTTCGATCGCGGTGCGTGACCCGGCAATGGCGGACGCGCAGGAAGAGGCCACCGGTGGGAGCCAATGGCCTTTCCCGCGTGCGTCAGTGAGGGGTCAGACGATGGAGGGGCAGCACGGGTAACTGCTGCACACCGTGCGCTTGCAGGTGTTCACGCAGGCCTGCGGGCCGTGCAGCAGTTCCAGCAGTTCCATCTCGAAGTCCACGTCGAGGTCTTCCGGGTCGAGGACGCCGGCGTCGCGGGGCTCCAGGGCGAGCACGGACATGGGGGGCTCCTTCCTTGACCGCCGTTCGGGCGGCCGTTCGGGACCTGAGCGGGAAGCCGGCATCGGGTGGCGCCGGGTCCCCGGATCAAACGGACGCATTATGGGCAGATGATCAGCGGGCTGTCCAGACAGTGATTTGTCACCGGTGCGGCGGCGCCGAACACGGCGGGTGCAACGAGGCATTTACACCCGACATTCGATGATCTAGGTTGGCCCTGTGTTCCGACGTTCCCCGGCCCTCGCCGACGACAGGTCGGGGCTCGAAATCACCTATTGGGAAAGCCGCGACGAGGAACTGCTGAAAGCCGGTCTCCCGGCGATGCTGCGGCGGTTTCCGGCGCTGGTCGCGGCGGCCGTCCGGCTCGCCTGGCAGGCGACCCGGCGCGACACGGCGGTGGCGCTCGGCGGCAACCTCGCGGCCGGGGTGTTCACCGCGTTCGGCCTGCTGGCCACCTCCGACGTCCTGGCGTCGCTGTTCGCGGCCGGGCCGACGCCCGGACGGGTCCGCGCGGCGCTGCCCGCGCTCGCGCTGGTGGGCGCGGCGGCGGGGCTGCGGGGCGCGCTGCTCACCGCCGCCGGCTGGGCACAGACCCGGCTGAAGCCGCAGGTCGAGCGGCAGGCGGAGACGCGGCTGTTCGAGCTGACGACCCGGGTGGAGCTGACCGCGTTCGACGACCACGAGTTCCACAACGCGATGCGCCGGGCCCGCGACAACGGCGTGCCCGACACCGCCACCGTCGTGGAGATGACGGTCGGCGTGCTGACCGGCGCGGTCGGGCTGGCCGCGCCCGCCGTCGCGCTCGGCCTGCTGCATCCCGCGCTGATGCCGCTGCTGCTGGTCACGGCCGTGCCCGCGGGCTGGGCCGCGTTGAAGACGGCGCGGCTGCGGTACGCGGCGTTCTACCGGCTGTCGGCGGCGCGGCGGCGCAAGTTCATGCTGTCGGACCTGATGGCCGAGCGGCAGCCCGCCGCCGAGGTCCGCGCGTTCACCCTGCGCGGCTTCCTGCTCGGCGAGTACGACCGGGTCGCGGAGCTCGAGCAGCGCGTCCAGCTGGACGTCGCGCGCCGCCAGACCGGCGCCAAGGCGGCCGGCGACCTGCTCACCGGCGTCGCCACCGTCGGCGTCTACTGCGCGCTCGGCGGCCTGCTCGCCGGCGGCGTCATCGCGCTGTCGGTCGCGGGCGCCGCCGTGCTGGCGATCCGGGCCGGGCAGTCGTCGCTCGCGGCGTGCGTGCTGAGCCTGAACAAGCTGTACGAGGCGGGCCTGTACTTCGGCGACTACCTGAACTTCCGCGCGCTGGCCGCCGAACGGCTCCCGCCGCCGGACGGCGCCGCGCCGCCCGCCGGGGACTTCGGCCGCATCACCGCCGACCGGGTGTCGTTCCGGTACCCGGGCGCGAGCACGCCCGCGCTCACCGACGTCAGCGTCACTGTGGGCCGCGGCGAGGTGATCGCGCTGGTCGGCGAGAACGGCTCGGGCAAGACGACGCTGGCCAAGCTGCTCGCCGGGCTGTACCGCCCCGACTCCGGGACGATCTTCTGGGACGACGCCGACCTCGCCGGCCTGGACGGCGACGCGCTCCGCCGGCGCGTCGCGGTGATCGCGCAGGACCACACGCGCTGGCCGCTGACCGTCCGGGAGAACATCGTGATGGGCCGGCCGCTCGACGAGGACCTGCTCGTGACCGCCGCGGCGGCCGCGGGCGCCGACCGGGTCGTCGACGAGCTGCCGGACGGGTACGACGCGCTGCTGGACCGGCGCTTCCGGGGCGGCCACGACCTGTCGGGCGGGCAGTGGCAGCGCATCGCCGCCGCGCGCGGCTTCTACCGGGACGCCGCGCTGGTCATCTTCGACGAGCCGACCTCGGCCCTGGACGCCCGCGCCGAGCACGCCCTGTTCGAGCGGATCCGGCGGCACGCGGACGGCCGGACGGTCGTGCTGATCACCCACCGGCTGGCGAGCGTCCGCTTCGCCGACCGCATCTACGTGCTGGACCACGGACGCGTCGCCGAGAGCGGCGCGCACGCCGACCTGCTCGCGGCGGACGGCCTGTACGCCGATCTGTACCGGCTCCAGGCGTCGGCGTTCCAGCCGGATCCGCAGGAGGTGGCGTGACCGTCCTGGCGTCGGCGTGGCCGGGGCTGATCGCGGTGCTGCTGGTCGCGGCCGTCGGCAAGGTCCGCGACGTGCGCGGCTTCGCGGCGGCGATCGAGGCGTACCGCGTCATGCCCGGCCGGCTGACCCGGGCCGCGGCGGTGGCGGTGCTGTCCGCCGAGGTCGCGGCGGCCGTGCTGCTGGCGGTGCCCGCCACGCGGCGCTGGGGCGCGCTGGCCGCGGCGGCGCTGTTCGCGGCGTTCCTCGGCGCGATGGCCGCGGTGCTGCGGCGCGGCATGCGGATCGACTGCGGCTGCTTCGGCTCGGCCCGCCGCCCGACGCCGGTCGGCGCCGCGTCGGTGGCCCGGACGGCGCTGCTCCTGCTGCTCGCCGTCATGGCGGCGGTCGCCGGACCCGCGCCGTTCTCGCCGGTGCAGCCGGTCCTCGCGGCGGTCTTCCTGGGCGTGGTCGCCGGGGTGCCCCGGCCGCGTCCCGGGGTCCGCGAGCCGGAGGCTCCGACGCCCGCCGGCCCGCGTCCCGGAACGCCCTTCGCGCTGAACGCGGCGATCGAGGCCCCGACGGTCTTCGTGCTGATCTCACCGGCGTGCGGCACCTGCCGGACCATGCTGCCGGTGTTCGCCGAGGCCGCGTCCGGGCGGCGGGTGGTGCTGGTGAGCGCGGCGGACGAGCGGGACGTCCGGCGGCACCTGGACGAGCACGGCGTCACCCTGCCGCTGGTGACCGACCCCGGCGTCTACGACGCCAACGACATCCCGTGGCCGCCGTACGCCGTCGTCACCGACGCCGGCGGGACCGTCCTCGCGGCGGGCGGCGCGGACACGCCCGCGCGGTTCCACGCCCTCCTGCAGCAGGCGGAGTCGGCGAGGCCGCGCCCCGCCCGCTGAACCCGGCAGACCGGTGGTCAGCGGGCCCGCATGCGCGCCACCACGCCGGTGTCGTAGCCGCCGGCCGCGAACTCCGGATAGTCGAGCAGCTCCGCCAGGAACGGCAGGTTCGTCGCGAGCCCCTCGATGCGGAACGCGCCCAGCGCGGCGCGGGCGCGGGCCAGGGCGTGCGCGCGGTCGTCGCCGTGCACGCACAGCTTGGCCAGCAGGGAGTCGTAGTGCCCGGTGACGGTGTTGCCCTCGGCGTAGCCGGCGTCGATGCGGATGCCGTCGCCGACCGGCTCCTCCCACACCTTGATCTTCCCGGGGCCGGGGACGAACAGCTCCGGGTCCTCGGCGTGGACGCGGAACTCGATCGCATGCCCGCGCGGCGCGGCCCCGACCGCGGTGACGGGCTCGGCGACGGGTTCGCCCGCCGCGATCCGGAACTGCTGCTCGACCAGGTCGACGCCGGTGACCAACTCGGTGACGGGGTGCTCGACCTGCAACCGGGTGGTCATCTCCAGGAAGAAGAACTCCTGCGCGGACGGGTCGACCAGCCATTCGACGGTCCCGGCGCCGCGGTGCCCGACGGCCCGGCCCGCGCGGACGGCGGCGGCCAGCATCCGCTCGCGCAGCGCCGCGCCGACGCCGGGCGACGGGGTCTCCTCGACGACCTTCTGGAACCGGCGCTGGACCGAGCAGTCCCGCTCCCCCAGCGCGACGACGGTGCCGTCCGCCAGGCCGAGGATCTGCACCTCGACGTGCCGGGCGCCCTCCACGTACCGCTCCAGCAGGATGTCGCCGTGCCCGAACAGCCGCCGGGCCTGGGTGCGGGCCGTCTCGAACGCGGTGCGCAGCGACGCCTCGTCGTACGCGGCGGCCAGCCCGGCGCCGCCCCCGCCGGCGGCGGGCTTCACCATCACCGGGTAGCCGATCCGCTCGGCCTCCTCCAGGGCGGTCGCCGCGTCCGGGACGGGCTCCCACGCGCCGGGCGCGACCGGGACGCCCGCCTCCTTCATCAGGTTCCGGGCGTTGATCTTGTCGCCCATCCGGGCGATCGTCAGCGGCGGCGCCCCGACCCAGACCAGGTCGCGCTCGGCGACCCGCCCGGCGAACGCGGCGTTCTCGGCGAGGAACCCGTAGCCGGGGTGGACCGCCTGCGCGTTCGTGCGGTGCGCGGCCTCCAGGATCGCCGCCGCGTTCAGGTAGCTGCGGGCCGGGTCGGCGGGGCCGATCAGCACCGCCTCGTCCGCCTCGGCGACGTACGGCAGGTCGGCGTCGGCCTCGGAGTACACCGCGATGGCCTTGAGTCCCATGGCGCGGGCGGTGTGCACGACACGGCCGGCGATCTCTCCCCGGTTCGCCACGAGCACGGACTCGAACACCTGCGGACTCCCCTTCGGCGCGACGGCGGCGCGTCCGGTTCTCCCGCGCCCGACCCGGCCGACCCTAGCGCGTCCGGCCCGCCTGCGCGGCCGTCCGCGGACGAGAGGCGGTCAGGGGCGGGGGCGGCGGTCGACGACGCGGCTGAGCGCCTCCACGACCGTCGGGTCGTACTCGGCGGCCGAGTCCAGCCGCAGCCGCTCCAGCACGGCGGCGCCGCGGTCGCGGTCGGCGGAGTCGCCCACCAGGTCGTCGTAGGCGTTGGCGACCTTGATGATGCGCCCCGCCAGCGGCGGCGCCGTCGCGGGCCGCTCGTCCTCCCCGGGCCCGCCGGCCGTCTCCGGGCCCGTCCGGTACGGGTGCGAGGACAGCTGGACGATCTGCGCGACCCGGTCCAGCACGCCGGTCTGCTTGATGACCTCGGCGCCCAGCTCGGCGATGCGGCGCTGCTCGGCGGGCGAGGCCAGCACGGTCGCGCCGCCGGGGATCGGGTCGCCCAGCGACAGCTGCCCGATGTCGTGCATCAGCGCCGCGTACTCCAGCTCCAGCAGCTCCTCCTCGGACATGCCGAGCTCGCGTCCCATCGCCACCGACAGCCGCGACACCCGGCGCGAGTGCCCGGTCTCGACGTACCCGCCGACTTCGGTGACCCGCGACAGCGCCCGGACGGTCTGCAGGTACGTCGCGCGGATCCCCGCGTACCGGCGGAACGCGAACTGGGTGACCAGGATCGGCACCGTGAAGATCAGCAGCGCGGCCTCGCCCATCGCGGTGGTCGCGACCGCGATCAGCATCGCGGTGGCGCTGGTCGCCGCGCACAGCGCCATCTTCGCGTCGATCTCGTCGCGCAGCGCGATGCCGAACCGGGCCCGCACCGCCTCCGCCCGGATCATCGCGGCGATCAGCACGTCGGTGAAGCACGACAGCACGACGACCAGGCCCATCACCGCGAGGAGCAGCTGCCAGGGCAGGCCGAGCGACAGCATCGGCCGGAAGCACAGCGCCACGATCGCGACGGTGAACAGCCGCCGCGCCATCGCGTCGGGCCGCGGCGACCGGCCGACCAGGATGTGCGGCAGCGAGCCGACCAGCATGCCGACCGACGTCACCGCGACGACCTGCAGCGGGGAATGCTCGGCGGGGACGACGCCGAGCGGGGCGTCCGGCGGGGCGCCCTCGGGGCCGATGCCGACCAGCAGCGCGTAACCCATCGCGCCGGCGCTGGCGATCGGCGCGACCTCGCGGTTGCCGGGCATCACCATCCGGAACAGCTCGCCGAGCGCGATCAGCACGCCGAAGATGATCGCGACGTTGGGCTGCCGCAGCCCGGCCGCGGCGACCTCGGTGATCGCGACGATGACGAACAGCCCGGCGGTCGCGATCAGCAGCAGCTGGCCGGAGTCGATGGTCTGCCACGCGGCCCGCTCGCGGCGGGCCCGGATCTGGGTGCTGCTCATGGGGGGTCCGGTCACCGCCGTGCTTCGTCTCCGGCGACCCGCAGCGGGGCGCTCGGGTCGTCGTGGTCCTGCTGGGTGGTCTCGACGACGTCGTCGTCCGGCAGCACGACCGGCCGCGGCGGCTCCCAGCCGTCCCGGTCCAGCGCGCGCAGGAACGCCTCCACCATCGGCGGGTCGAAGTGGTCGCCCATGCCGCGGCGCAGCTCCGCCACGGCCTCGCCCACGGTGCGGGCGGCCCGGTAGGAGCGGGTGGAGGTCATCGAGTCGAACGCGTCCGCGACGGAGATCACCCGGGCGAACTCGGGGATCTCGTCGCCGGCCAGGCCCATCGGGTAGCCGCGGCCGTTCACCTTCTCGTGGTGGTGCATGATCCCGGCGAGCGCCTCGTCCAGGAACCCGATCTCCCGGACGATCTCCAGCCCGCGCATCGGGTGCAGCTGGATCGCGGCGAACTCCTCCTCGGTGAGCGAGCCCGACTTCTGCAGCACCTTGGTCGGCACGCCGAGCTTGCCGACGTCGTGCAGCATGCCCGCGTACCGGATCGCCTCGACCCGGTCGGCGCGCATGCCGATCTCCTGGGCGATCATCACCGAGCCGCGGGAGACCCGCTCGGAGTGGCCGCGGGTGTAGTAGTCCTTGGTCTCGACGGCCTGGCAGAGCGCGGCGAGGGTGGCGGCGTGCGCCTGCTGCTGCCCGTACGCCTGGTCCATCGCCCAGCGGGCGATGAACAGCGGCAGCAGCACCAGCACGGCGGCGAAGGCGCCGATCCGCGGCCACAGCCCGGCGATCAGCAGGCCGACCATGCCGTAGCCGAGGCAGCCGACGGCGAGCTGGCCGCTCTCGTGCAGCAGCTCGCGCGGGTCGGCCTGCCGGGACAGCAGCAGGACCCCGGCCATCAGCAGCAGGTTGACCAGCACGAAGGTGACCAGGGCGCCGAGGAACGGGCCGATCACGTTCTCCACCCAGCGGGTCTGCTCGGGATGGAAGCGGTCACCGCCGAGCAGGTCGAAGACCGTGCCGGCGCAGAAGCCGCTGAGCGCGAACTGGGCGCCGTTGAAGGCGCGCTTCTCGGGCGCGAAGAACCGCTGGCCGGTGACCAGGGCGCTGAGCCCGAGCAGCGCCGCGCCGGCCGGGCCGAGCAGCACGACCCCCGCCAGGCTGGCGGCGAAGCTCAGCGAGACCCGGGCCCGCTCCACGTTCAGCCGGGCGGGCGCCGAGTCGCAGATCAGGAACAGCAGTGCCAGTACGGCCAGCTTGGTCCAGTCCACCCCCGCGAAGGACGACGTGGCGATGACCGCGGCCGCGAGCGCGACCACACCGCACACGTACGCCCAGGCAGCGAGAGGTAGTCCACGCATTGCCGCCCCTTAGGGAGTGACGAACGAGCGGGCCGCCGCCGGGATCGAGCGTGCCTGCCGGCACTAGACCCAGGAAACGCCCTCGGGCATCGTCAGCGACATCGTGGCCTCCGGGCACCGGCCTCGCACGGCCGGAATCTCGCGCTTGAGCATGGCTTCCGCCTCCCCCGTCTGACCGGGTCGGCCGGCGCGCGGCCGGACCACCGGATCCGGACGGCCCCGGTCTCCCGGAACCGCACATACCCCGAATTCACGAGGCGTGCACGCGTTCCCGTCGCTGATTTCGGCACAAGCCTAACGCGAACTGCCCAGGTCACACAGGCATGCGGGGAATCGTGAGCAAAGCGTGAAGCAGGCGTCACTTTAAGTGATCAATTGCCGGGGATAATGCACCGAGCGTACCCGCACAATGCCTCTGCACAATCCCCATGCACGTGCATCTGCAAATGGCATTCTTAAACCGCCCCGAATCAACCCATCAATGGCACCAAACCCGCATTCCCACAGGTCTCCGGCATCAGGCGGTGCGTCCGCGGGCCCAGGCGGCCGTCTCGGCGAGGCCGTCCACGAGGCTCACCCGCGGCTCCCAGCCGAGCGCCGCGCGCGTCGGCCCCGGGTCCACCGCCATCGCGGGCAGGTCGCCCAGGCGCGGCGGCGCGAACTCCGGCTCGTCCGGCGCGCCCACCGCGGCGGCGACGAGCCCGTGCAGGTCGCGGTCGGTCGTCTGCAGGCCCGTCCCCACGTTGAACCGCCCGCCGCCGCCCGCCCCGCCCGTCGCGCGCGCGAACGCGTCCACCACGTCCAGGACGTACACGTAGTCGCGGGTCTGCCGGCCGTCCCCGAACACCCGCGTCGGACGGCCCGCCAGCAGCGCGTCGGTGAAGATCGAGATCACGCCGGCCTCGCCCTCGGGCGTCTGCCGCGGCCCGTACACGTTCGCCAGCGTCAGCGTCGTGTAGTCGAGCCCGTGCAGCGCCCTGTACATCCCGGCGTACACCTCGCCCGACACCTTGGACGCCGCGTAGGGCGACGCCGGACGCAGCGGCGCGTCCGGCGGGACGGGCAGCGCGTCCGGCACCCCGTACACCGCGCAACTGGAGGTGAACACGACCTTGCGGCTCCCCGCCGCGCGCGCCGCCTCCAGCACGTTCGCCGTCCCCACCGCGTTGACCCGCGCGTCGTGCAGCGGATCGGCCACGCTGGCGCGGACGCTCACCTGTGCCGCGAGATGGCAGATCACCTCGGGACGGCGCTCCGCGACGCGGTCGGCCAGCGCGGGATCGGCCACGTCCATCCGCCACAGCTCGACCGCCGGGTTGAGGTTGGCGCCCGACGACAGGTCGTCCACGCCGACGACCTCATGGCCGTCGGCGAGGAGCCGGTCGACGAGATGGGACCCGATGAAGCCGGCGGCGCCGGTGACGAGAGCGAGCACTCCAGCACGATACCCAGCCCGCCACCGGGCGATCATGCCCCGCGCGTCCGGCCCCGGACATCAGGGGCCGGCCCCGGGCATCAGGGCTCGGGCTCAGGCCGACTCGGACGCGCCCGCGCCGCCGGAGGCCTTGATCTCGCCGCAGATCTCCTCGATCCGGCCGAGCACCTTGGAGCGCAGCTCGACCGGCGCCTGCTCGCAGCCGCAGGACTTGTTCACGATCTTCTTGACGGCCTCCTCGAGGCCGTACTCGCGCAGGCAGGGCCCGCACTCGTCGAGGTGCTCGCGCACCTCGCCGCAGCCGCCCTGGTCCAGCTCGCCGTCAATGTAGCTGTAGACGCGTGCGAGGACCTCTTCGCAGGACGTTTCGTGGTGGTCGCCACAGCTCATGGCTCACGCACCCCTCTCGCTCACCGCGCCGCGCCCGGCCGCGGTGTCCGGCATGTCGCTCCGCTCTGCGCGTCCGGCGCGTCCCCGGCTCATGCCGGTCCCCCGGTGGTGCGCGTCAGGCCGCGGTCCTGAGCGTAGTCCTCCAGCATGCCCCGCAACTGCCGCCGCCCGCGGTGGAGGCGCGACATCACGGTGCCGATGGGCGTGCCCATGATGTCGGCGATCTCCTTGTAGGCGAAGCCCTCGACGTCGGCGAGGTAGACGGCGATGCGGAACTCCTCCGGCAGGTCCTGCAGCGCCCGCTTGACGTCGGAGTCTGGCAGGTGCTCCAGCGCCTCCGCTTCAGCGGACTTCAGGCCGCTGGAGGTGTGCGACTCCGCGCGCGCGAGCTGCCAGTCCTCGATCTCCTCGGTGGCCGACTGCTGCGGCTGCCGCTGCCGCTTGCGGTAGGAGTTGATGAACGTGTTGGTCAGGATGCGGTACAGCCACGCCTTGAGGTTGGTGCCTTCCTTGAACTGGTGGAAGGACGCGAACGCCTTGGCGAAGGTCTCCTGTACGAGATCCTCGGCGTCCGCCGGGTTGCGCGTCATGCGCAGCGCGGCCGAGTACAGCTGGTCCAAGAACGGGAGCACGTCGCGCTGGAACCGCTCCTGGCGCTGCTCAACGGTCTCCGTGGTACCCGGTACCTGACCCACCCCCTTGACTGTGGCGCCCTTGGCCTTGGCCGGCCTCGTGGCGTCGTATCCCACAGACGATATCGGGCCGCGCTGCCTCATCACGCCCTCGGGGGCGCGCGCGCCGCCGGGCGGGGACACTACCCCCGCGCCGCGCGGGTAATCGGCAACGGCTGTGGTCATCGGCCTGCACCTCCGCTGTACTCGTGCTTGGCGCCGCCCGCCGCACGGCCGGCGCGGCCTTGTCCGCCGCGCCCGCACCGCTTTATGCGGACGGTTATGAGACGGTGCAACGCCGGGACGCGCCCGCCGATTCCCCGACCGGGAGCCGTGCGCGGAAAAGGTTCCGGAACTTCCCGCGCGGGCCGGGCCACCTCCCCCCGGCCTGCACGGAGGGTGATGACCGGGCCCTGATGGGGAAGAACTGACATACACGGCGAGAACAGGAGCAAACGTTGCTACCGGTGCCGGCGCGACCTCCCGAGCCCACCATCGCCAGCCTGCGCGACTCCCCCGAGGGCGACGCGCTGGCGCGCTACTGGAGGTTCTACTGGGCGGTGGCCGACGCGCAGCTGGCGCGCTGGCTGCCGCGCAGGCCGTCGCGCGTCCTCGACATCTCCGGCGACCACGGCCGCTGCGCGGAGCGCGCCGCCGAGGCCGGCCACTCCGTCGTCGAGGTCCGCGACCCCCTGCTCGCGCGCCGCACGGCCGGAGCGCCCGCCGACGGGGCGTCCGGCGACGGGCGGGCCGGCCCGGGGAACGGGACGGTCAAGATCCTCGGGGACTCGGGGTCGCTCGCCTTCCTCGGCGACGCCTCCATGGACGCCGTCCTCGCCGAGAACCGGGTGCTGTCGCGGCATCTGGCCACCGAGGAGACCGTCGCCGAGATCGCCCGGGTGCTGCGGCCGGGCGGCCGCGTCCTGCTGTGCGTGGACTCCCTGACGCTCGGCATGGCGCTGCTGGCCGAGCAGAGCCACTGGGCGCACCTGTCGGACGTGCCGAGCGCGGAGGTCGTCCTGGTGCCCTGGCCGGACGGGACGATCACCCGCTGCTTCGGCGCGGACCAGCTCCGCGAGCTGCTCGCCGAGGTCGGGCTGGAGGTCTGCTGGATCAGGCCGCGCACGGCGCTGTCCCCGTCGACCGTCGAGCACGTGCTGTCCTCGTCCCCGGACGCGCTGCCCCGCCTCGTCCGCACCGAGCTGAACGCCCCGGCCGGGGACGAGTCGCTGGGCTTCCACCTCCTGGCCAGCGCCAAGCGGCTCTAGCGGCCCCGGCGGTCGTGCTTGGCCTGGCAGGGCACGCAGCGGGCGGCGTCCGGACGGGCCTCCAGGCGCCCTTCGGGGACCGGACGGCCGCAGCCGACGCACCGTCCGTAGGTGCCGGCGCCGACGCGGTCCAGGGCGGCCTGGACCGCGGCGCGGTGCCGGCGCAGGGAGTCGAGCGCGGCCTCGACGCGGTCGCGGTCGGAAAGGCCGGAGCCGGCGTCCGCCGGGGACGGGTCGCGCTCCGGGCCCTCCCCGCGCAGAATGGCGATGGAACGATCCAGGTCCTCGATCATGGCCTGCAGGCGGGAACGGGCTGCGGCTGCGTCCACGGGCTCCGAACTCCTCCCGGTGGGGGTCTCCGGGCAATGCCGACCGACAATGCCGTCCGGCAATGGCGGGCCGGGTTCCGGCCGCCGGAGCGGGGAAGGGCCGGGAGGGGCCGGGGCGGCGGTCGGAACCGGTCAGAACAAGGCGCCGGAATGGTTGCCGGAACTATCCCCATTACCGGACGGTTCTATGAGTTCCGGCCCGTTGTTTTTCACGCTGTTGACCGCTTTCGACACCGGAAAGGCGTCCATCGTGCCGGCCATGGCGGGAACGAGCAGCCCCCGCACCTGCTCCGGGTCGGTCAGCTCAGGGTCGAGCCAGGCGTCCCACCGCCCGGGCTCGACGACCATCGGCATCCGGTCGTGGATGCGGCCGAGGTCGTCCGGCGCGTTCGTGGTGATCACCGTGCAGGTCCACAGCCAGTCGGCGTCCTCGTCGTCGCGCGGCTTCCACAGCTCGTAAAGCCCGGCCATCGCCATCACGGCGCCGTCTTTCGGGCGGATGAAGAACGGCTGCTTCTGCGGCTTCCTCTTGGCCTTCTTCTCCCCCTCCGCCGGATCGTCCGGGGATTCGAGCGTGTACCACTCGAAGTAGCCGTCGGCGGGCAGCAGGCAGCGCCGCCTGCCGAACGCCCGGCGGTACGACGGCTTCTCGTGGACGGTCTCGACCCGCGCGTTGATCATGCGGGAGCCGATCGACAGGTCCTTGGCCCAGGACGGGACGAGCCCCCAGCGGAGCGTGCGGAGCTGGCGCACCGCCTCCTCCTCGTCGGCCGCGTCCTTCGGGCGCCGGTTCAGGACCGCCGGGACCTGTTTCGTCGGAGCGACGTTGTAGTCGGGCTGGATCTCCCCGCCGGCCGCGTCGACCTGCACCTGGAACTCGTCCAGGAGCTCCTGACGCGCGCGGGTGGTGGCATATCGACCGCACATGGTCCCCATCCTGCCGCGCTTGAGGCGCCTTGTGGCGGGCATGTAGCGGGTCATGCGACCCATCGAGACCCTGGCCCGCCCCCTGGTGGCGGCCCCGTTCATCATGACCGGTCTGGAGGCGGTCCGCGATCCGCGCCCGCGCGCCGAGCAGGTCGGGCCGTCGGTGAAGCCGATCGCCGACCGGATCGACTGGATGCCGAAGGACCCCGAGACCCTCGTCCGGATCGAGGGCGCGATCAGCATCGGCACCGGCGCCCTGCTGGTCATGGGCAGGTTCCGGCGGCTGACGACGCTGCTGCTGGCCGCCCAGATGGTGCCGACGCTGGCGACCGAGCACCGCTACTGGACCGAGGACGACCCCGAGCGCCGCGCCGGCGAGCGCTCCCACCTGCTCAAGAACGCCGCCCTGTTCGGCGCGCTGCTGATGTCGGCGACGCAGCCGCGCCGCCAGCCGCGCACGGCGGAGCTGCGCCGCGCCGTCCGCGAGTCGCAGATCAAGTCCGGCGCCGAGGCCAAGGCGATGCGCCGGGAGGCCGCGGTGACGCTGCGGGAGGCCCGCCGGGAGGCGGCCCGGCAGGTCCGCGTGGCCCGCGCCGAGGGCGGCCGGAAGGCGGCCAAGGGGGCCGCGAAGGTCGGCGGTGGCGGCGGCGCCCTGTTCGGCACCAAGCTGACGAAGGCGTCCGCCAAGGCCGGGAAGGCGTCCGGCAAGGCGTCCGGCCTGATGTCGCAGGCCGGCAAGTCCATCAAGGCCGGCGCCGCGACGCAGGCCGCCAAGGCCGCCAAGTCGCGCCGCGGCGGCGGCGCGAAGCTCGGCATGAAGCTGGGCAGGACGTCCGGGAGGGCCTCCGGCCGGGGCGGCGCGCTGCTCGGCGGGCTGAAGCTCGGCAAGGCGTCCGGCAAGGGCGGCCGGTTCGGCCTGAAGGGCGGCAAGGCCGCCGGGAAGGCGGGCTGGGCCTCCGGCAAGGCGACCGGCATGGCGTCCCAGGCCGGCAAGACCGTGAAGGCGCAGACCGCCGCGCAGGCCGCCCGCGCCGCCAAGGCCGGCAAGACGGTCAAGGCGGGCACCGCGACGCAGGCCGCCAAGGCCGCGAAGGCCGGCAAGACGGTCGGAACCGGCACGGCCGTGCAGGCGGGCAAGGTGTTGCAGTCCGTCAAGCACTGAGCCTCCGGGCGCCGGCTTCCCGAAGGGAGCCTTAACGCGGTCTCAAATCCGTTGAACCGCGACCCGGGTCGCCCGCGTACTGCCAGGTGACCGCCCCCCGACGTGGGTTCTTCGACCGACACGGAGACGCCCGGCCATGGCAGTACCCGGATCGACCCGCCGGACCGGCGGCCTGCGGAGCCTGCTCCGCAGGCCCGGCCCGGACGGCGGCCCGCGCCCCGCACCGGACGGCGAGGAGCTGGTGGCGGAGCTGTACCGGGAGTACCAGCGGCCGCTGCTGTCGTTCGTGCTGCGGCTGACCGGCGGCGACCGGCAGTGGGCGGAGGACGTGGCGCAGGAGACGATGATCCGGGCGTGGCGCAGCGCCGGCCGGCTGGACGCCCGCTCGTCCTCGCTGATGCCCTGGCTCGCCACGGTGGCCCGGCGTATCGTGATCGACGACCGGCGGCACCGCGACGTACGGCCGCCCGAGGTCGGCGACGCCCCCCTGGAGAACCTCCCGATGGCGGACGAGATGGACGGCCTGCTGCGCAAGGTCGTCGTGACCGAGGCGCTGGCCTCGCTGTCGCCCGCGCACCGGCAGGCGCTGACCGAGACGGTGCTCCGCGACCGGACGGTGAACCAGGCCGCCGAGCACCTCGGGATCCCGGTCGGCACAGTGAAGTCCCGCGTCTACTACGCGCTGCGCGCCCTGCGCGTCGCCTTGGAGGAGAGGGGGGTGCGGGACTCTTGACTGACATACGGACGAACGTGCGCATCTGTGGATGTGTGTCATCCGAGCTCTGGCGCCGCCCGGGTTTTACCGACCGGGGTTTGTCGGTGGCCTCGGTTACGGTGCGGGTTGTGATGGTGACGCAAGCGTACCGGTTCGCGCTGGACCCCACTCCTCGGCAGAAGCAGGCATTGTGCTCGCATGCGGGGGCGGCGCGGTTCGCTTGGAACTGGGGCCTGGACGCCTGCCGGGACCGTCACGACGCCGAGGGCAAGTGGTGGTCCGGGGTGGAATTGCACCGGTTGTGGAACCAGGTGAAGAAGACCAACCCGGCGCTGGGGTGGTGGAGCGAGAACTCCAAGTGCGTGTACCAGGAGGCGTTCCGGGACCTGGACCGGGCCTTGCGTGACTTCGTCCGCTCCCGTAATGGCACCCGCGAGGGGCGTCGGCTGGGATTTCCCCGGTTCAAGAAGCGGGGCCGGTGCCGTGACTCCTTCCGGTTCGGCTCCGGGGCGATGCGCTGTGCAGGCCGGACCGTCACGCTGCCGCGTCTGGGGACGATCGCCACGCACGAGTCCACCCGCAAACTGGCCCGCCGGCTGGGGAACGGGACGGCGCGGATCCTGTCGGCCACGGTGTCGCGGGCCGCGCACCGCTGGTTCGTGTCGTTCACCGTGCAGGTCGACCGTACGGTTCCCGGGCGGCACGCCCGGCCAGGCAGCGCCGTGGGCGTCGACCTGGGCGTGAAGACGCTGCTGACCGCCGTCGACGACCACGGCGGCGTGACCGAGATCGCCGGGCCGAAGGCCTTGCGGGCCGGGCTGCGCAAACTCCAGCGGCTGAGCAAAGCCCACTCCCGCGCACAGCGAGGGTCGGCCAACCGCGCCAAGGCCGCAGGGCGGCTCGCCCGCCACCACGCCCGCGTCGCCAACGTCCGCGCGGACGCGCTGCACAAGGCCACCACCGCCCTGGCGGCCCGCTACGAGACCGTCGTGGTGGAAGACCTGAACGTCACGGGCATGGTCGCCAACCGGCGGATGGCCCGCGCGGTCGCCGACCAGGGGTTCGCAGCCGTCCGGCGGATGCTGAAGTACAAGACCGGATGGAACGGCGGGCGGCTGGTCGTGGCCGACCGCTGGTTCCCCTCCTCTAAGACCTGCTCGGGCTGCGGTGGGCGAAAGCCAAGCCTGTCGCTGTCCGAGCGGACCTTCCGGTGCGAGGCGTGCGACCTGGTGCTGGGCCGGGACGTCAATGCCGCAATCAATCTGCGTGACCTCGCCGCCAGTGGGGCGGAGAGACGAAACGCCTGTGGAGGCGATGCCAGACCCGGCCCCGCCGGGCAGCCGCCCGGGAAGCAGGAACCCGGCAACCGCGAACGCGGGCAAGACCGGGACCGCCGCCGCGCAAGCGACGGCTACCCGAACAGCGGATACCCGTATCCGCTCACGTTCCAGGTAACGGTGACCTCATGAGTTTTCAGGTCGAGCACACCGACGTCGGCGCCTATGCGCTAGGGCTTCTCGAAGCCGATGATCGGCGGGCCTTCGAGGCGCATCTGCGGGGGTGCGGCGTCTGCCGGGCCGAGTTGGGCGAGATGGGCGCGCTGGCCGAGGCGCTCTCCGGGGTCGATCCGGCGGAGGCCGAGCCCCCGGGGGAGCCCGCGAGACCGCCCGCGCCGGTGATCGACCTGGTCCGGCGCAAGCAGGCCAGGGACCGGCGGGTGCGGCGCGTCGCGTACGCGGCCGGCGCGGCGGCGGCCGCCGCGCTGTTCCGGGCCGGGGTCGGCGTCGGGACGACGCTGGGCGGCGACGACGAGCAGAAGCCGCCGCCCCAGGCGCAGGCGATCGTGGGCGAGCGGCACCAGGCGACCGACGCGGGGACCGGCGCGTCCGGCACGGTCGGGCTCGTGAACAAGAAGTGGGGCACGCAGATCAGCTTCGAGCTGGCCAAGGTCAAGGGCCCGCTGAAGTGCCATCTGGAGGCGGTGTCGACTTCGGGCGCGCGGACGGTCGTCGGCGGCTGGCGCGTCCCGGCGCCCGGCTACGGCGTCCCCGGGTCGCCGAAACCGCTCACCATGCAGGGCGCTACGGCCCTGTCGCGCGACGAGATCAGCCGCTTCCAGGTGGTGGTGGACGGCGGCGGGACCCTGCTCACCATCCCCGTCTGAGCGGGAAATCCGCTCGCCGCGCTACCGGGTGCGCCCGATAACCTTGGGGCATGCCCTCTCCGCACTGGAAAGCCCCGGTCGCCGGCGGCCCGGTCGACGCCACGGTCCGGCTGCCCGGCTCCAAGTCGATGACCAACCGGGCGCTGATCCTGGCGGCGCTCGCCGAGGACCCGGTGTGCATCACCCGGCCGCTGCACAGCCGCGACACCGAGCTGATGGCGGACGCGCTGCGCGCGCTGGGGGCGAACATCGGGGAAGACTTCGCTGACTGGCAGACCGTTCCGGGCGAGCTGCGCGGGCCCGCGCGGGTGGACACGGGGCTCGCCGGGACGGTGATGCGGTTCGTCCCGCCCGTCGCGGCGCTGGCCGCCGGGGACGTCGCCGTCGACGGCGACCCCTACGCCCGCAAGCGGCCGATGGGCCCGATCATCGCCGCGCTGCGCGCGCTCGGCGTCGCGATCGACGACGGCGGGCGCGGCGCGCTGCCGTTCACCGTGCACGGGACCGGCTCGGTCGGCGGCGGCCCGGTGACGATCGACGCGTCCGGGTCGTCGCAGCTGGTGTCGGGGCTGCTGCTGGCGGCGCCGCGGTTCGACAAGGGCGTGGAGGTCCGGCACGAGGGGCCGCCGGTGCCGTCCGCGCCGCACCTGGCGATGACCGTGGCGATGCTGCGCGAGCGCGGGGTGGCGGTCGAGACGGAGGAGAACCTCTGGCGGGTCGCGCCGGGGCCGGTCCGCGGCGGCGAGTGGGTGATCGAGCCCGACCTGTCGAACGCGGCGCAGTTCCTCGGCGCCGCGCTGGTCACCGGCGGCCGCGTCACCGTCCCGGACTGGCCGGCGGAGACGACGCAGCCGGGCGACGCGCTGCGCGACCTGCTCGCCCGGATGGGCGCGGACGTGGCGCTCGGGCCGGACGGGCTGACCGTCCGCGGGCCCGGCGGGTTCTCCGGGCTGGACGCCGACCTGCACGACGTGGGGGAGCTGACCCCGGTGCTCGCGGCGCTCGCCGCGCTGGCCGACTCCCCGTCCCGGCTGACCGGGATCGCGCACCTGCGCGGCCACGAGACCGACCGGCTGGCGGCGCTCGTCACCGAGATCAACGGGCTCGGCGGGGACGCGCGGGAGCTGCCCGACGGCCTGGAGATCCGGCCCCGCAAGCTGCACGGCGGCGTCTTCCGCACCTACGACGACCACCGGATGGTGATGGCGGCGGCGGTGCTGGGCCTGGCCGTCCCGGGCGTCGAGGTGGAGAATCCGGGCACGGTGGGCAAGACACTGCCAGGCTTCACGGAGCTGTGGACGTCGATGCCGGCGTCCGCCTGAGAGCGGGGACGGACCACTGGCACGACGAGTACAGGACTACGACGAGGACGACGTCCGGGTGCGGCCCGGGCGCCGCGGGTCGCGGCCGCGCACCCGCCGCCGTCCGGCGCACGAGGACGCCTCCGCCGGGTTCGTGACGGCGGTGGACCGGGGCCGGTACCGCTGCCTGGTGGGCACCGGGACCGGCGGCGAGCGGGCCGTCGTCGCGATGCGCGCCCGCGAGCTCGGCCGCAAGGGCGTGGTGGTCGGCGACCGGGTCGCGCTGGTCGGGGACGTGTCCGGCGCGCCGGACACCCTCGCCCGGATCGTCCGGGTGGAGCCGCGGACGTCGTCGCTGCGCCGCACCGCCGACGACACCGACCCGTTCGAGCGGATCGTCGTCGCCAACGCCGACCAGCTGGTGATCGTCACGGCGCTGGCCGACCCGGAGCCGCGGCCCCGGATGATCGACCGGCAGCTCGTCGCCGGCTACGACGCCGGCATGGACCCGCTGCTGTGCCTCACCAAGGCCGACCTCGCCGACCCGGACGAGCTGGTCGCCGAGTACGCGCCGCTCGGCGTCCCGTACGTGGTGACGCGGCGCGGCGACGACCTGGCGGAGCTGCGCGGGCACCTGTCCGACCGGATGAGCGTGCTCGTCGGCCATTCGGGGGTCGGCAAGTCCACGCTGGTCAACGCGCTGGTCCCGGACGCGGAGCGGGCCGTCAGCCACGTCAACGCGGTGACCGGGCGGGGCCGGCACACCTCCTCGTCGGCGATCGCGCTGGAGCTGCCCGGCCGCGACGGCTGGATCATCGACACCCCGGGGGTGCGCAGCTTCGGGCTGGCGCACGTCGAACCGGGGAACGTGATCAACGCGTTCGAGGACCTGGCGGAGGGCGCGGCGGAGCGCTGCCCGCCGCTCTGCGACCACCTGCAGGAATCCTGCGGCCTGGACGGATGGGTCGCGGACGGGCACGCCAGCCGGGCCCGGCTCGAGTCGCTGCGCCGGCTGCTCGCCAGCCGCGAGGGCGAGCCGGAGTAGCCCTCCGCCGCCACCGGGCACGGAACGATCCGGGCGAAAACGGCGCTTCACAACGCGGGCGGCATCGGTATCGTCGCCTGCATGCCGCAGACCATCCACGAAGGCCGCTACGAGCTCCTGGAGGAGCTGGGCCGGGGCGGGATGGGCGTCGTGTGGCGGGCCCGCGACACCGTGCTGCACCGCGAGGTGGCGCTCAAGGAGGTGTCGCCGCCGCGCGGCCTGGACGAGGCGCAGGCCGAGCGGATGTACGCGCGGACGATGCGGGAGGCGCGGTCGGCGGCGGGGCTCGACCACCACGGCATCGTCACCGTGTACGACGTCGTCCGGGAGGACGGCCGGCCCTGGATCGTGATGCAGCTGGTGCGGGCCCCCGCCCTGGACGAGGTGATCCGGCGGGAGGGCCCCCTCGCGCCGGACCGGGTCGCGCGGATCGGGCTCGACCTGCTGGAGGCGCTGCGGGCGGCGCACGGGGCGGGCGTCGTGCACCGCGACGTCAAGCCGGGGAACGTGCTGCTCACCGACCGGCGCGCCGTCCTCACCGACTTCGGCATCGCGACCATCGTGGGCGACGAGACGCTCACGCAGACCGGCGCGATCGTCGGCTCGCCCGCCTACCTGTCGCCCGAGCAGGCCCGCCGGGAGGACGCGACCCCGGCGTCCGACCTGTGGTCGCTCGGCGCCACGCTCTACGCGGCGGTCGAGGGCCGCCGCCCGTACGAGCGCCCCGACATCTTCGGCCTGATGGGGGCGCTGCTCAGGGACGACCCGGACCCGCCGCGCCGGGCCGGTCCGCTGGAGCCGGTGCTGCACGGGCTGCTGCGCCGGGACGCGCGAACCCGGATCGGCCACGACGAGGCGGAGCGGCTGCTGCGCCTCGTCGTGCCCGGCGCGCCCCTTCCCGCGTCGCCGCCGGTCCCCGGACCGCAGCCGCCGCCCGAGCCGATCGGGCTCAACACGACCCTCGGCGGCGGCGGACAGGACACTCTGCCGCCGGCCCCGGTCCCCGGTCCCGGCCCCTCGCCGCAGCCGTCCGGCCCGCATCCGCCCGGCCCGCGGCCACCGGAACCGCAGCCGCAGCCGCCTCGTCGGCGCCGATGGGAGCTGATCGTCCCGGCGGGCGTCTTCGCGGCCGCCGTGGTGGCGGCCGCGGTCGCGTTCGCGGTCTTCGTCGACAACGGCGGTAACGGCGGGCCGACCAACGGTTCCACCCCGTCCGCCTCCGGCAGCGCGGGCACCGGCGCCGCGAGCACCGGCATCCCGTCCGGATACCACCGGTACCAGGGGTCGGCGTTCGTGGCGGCCGTCCGCGACGGGTGGAAGGCGGACGGCTCCGGCGACGACGTCACCTTCTCCGACCCCGCGAAGGGGGCGACGCGCGGCGTAGCCGTCTCGCGGGTGCAGCCGGGCCTGCTCGACACCCGCGACCCCGGGGACGCGCTGGCGTCGGCGGCCGAGGGCTTCGACGACAAGGACTCCGGCTACACCGACTACAAGCAGGTGTACTTCCGCCGGAACGTCCCCTACAGGGACCGGGACGCCGCGGAGATCGACTTCACGTTCGTCAAGAACGGGAGGCCGAGCCAGGCCCGCGTGCGGGTGTTCGCGTTCGACGGCGCGCTGTACCAGGTCCTCGCGGCCGCCGACCAGGCGCACTGGGACGCGACGCTGCCCGTCTACGACACCTTCCTCAACACCTTCCAGGCCCCCGGCTGACCCGGCCGCCGGCCCGGCTCACAGGCGGGCTCACAGGCGGGCTCACGGGCCGGGCTCACGGGCCGGACGCGGCGTCCCGGGGCTCCTCGAACAGGCTGCGGGCCCGGGCCTCGGCCTCGTTCAGCGCCCGGACGTGCTCGGGCGCCAGCTCCTCCACGCACCGGGTCATCTCCTCGGTGACCCCGCTGAACGCGCTCTCCTCGGCGGCGCGCAGCGCGGCCCGCACGCTCGCGGAGCGGGCGCCGAGCGCGGCCCACTCCAGCTCCAGCCGCGCGACGGCCTCGTCGAACGCGCGGGCGGTGTCGGCGCCCGCGTCCCTCAGCCCGTCCGGGATCGGGCCGCGGCCGGACTTGCGGGCCTGCGCGGAGAGCGTGGAGATCCGGCTGGCGAGCACCAGCCCCTCGCGGGCCAGCGGCAGCACCTCGGTGATCAGGTCCGTGACGGCCTTGGCGAGCTCCTCCACCCGGGTCAGCAGAGTCTCCGTCGCGTCCTCCAGCGCGGCGGAGGAGCGCGCGGCGACCCGTTCGGCCACGTCCTGGCGGCTGCGCGCCAGCACGGGGACGACGTCGCGGTCCAGCCGGCGGCGCAGGTCCTGCTCGCGGGCGTCGCGCTCGCCGGTCCCGGCGCGCTGCGCCCAGTCGGCCCAGAGCCGTTCGAGGCGCTCGTCCCCGGACGCGGCGATCTCCGCGGTGATCTCCTCCAGCGCCTCGCCGGCCCGGGCCTTCAGCCGCTCCACGCGCCCGTACAGCGCCTCCCGTTTGAACGGGTCGTTCAGCTCGTTCAGCTGGGCCTGCAATCGGCGGGAGACGTCGATGGCGTGCTCGGCCAGGGGGACGAGGCGGTCGGCGAGTTCGTCGAGCGTCCGCGCGCGGCGCGGGTCGGTGAGCTCGGCGACCCACCCGGGTAGGTCGTGGGCCATGCGCCCCATGCTGCCAGGTGCGCGCCGCGCGGACCGGCCGCCGCGCCTCACGGGCGGACCGAAAAGCCGTAACGGCCCGGGGTGAGTGTGTCGGCGCGGGGCGTGATCGCGGTAGCGTGGCACGCCGTGGCGGGCTATTCCGATGACCTGCGTCTCGCGCACGTGCTGGCGGACGGGGCCGACGACATCACGACCAGGCGTTTCCGCGCCCTCGACCTGAGCGTCGAGACCAAGCCGGACCTGACGCCGGTCAGCGACGCCGACCGCAGCGTGGAGGAGCAGATCCGCGGCACGCTGAAGCGGGCCCGGCCGCGGGACGCGGTGCTCGGCGAGGAGTACGGCCGCACCGGGTACGGCAACCGGTGCTGGATCATCGACCCGATCGACGCGACGAAGAACTTCGTGCGCGGCGTCCCGGTGTGGGCGACGCTGATCGCGCTGATGGAGAACGACGAGATCGTCGTCGGGGTGGTGTCGGCGCCGTCGCTGAGCCGGCGCTGGTGGGGGGCGCGCGGCGGCGGTGCCTGGACGGGCCGCAGCCTCACCCGGGCGTCCCGGATGACGGTGTCGGCGGTGACGGACCTGTCGGACGCGTCGCTGTCGTTCTCCAGCCTGAGCGGCTGGGAGGAGCAGGGGCGCCTGCCCCATTTCATCGACCTGACCCGGCAGGTGTGGCGGACGCGGGCGTTCGGCGACTTCTGGTCGCACATGATGGTGGCCGAGGGCGCGATCGACATCTCCACCGAGCCGGAGGTGTCGCTGTGGGACCTCGCCGCCCTCCAGGTGATCGTGGAGGAGGCCGGCGGGATGTTCACCGACCTGTCCGGCGTGCCGGGCCCGGACGGCGGCAGCGTCGTGTGCACCAACGGGCGGCTGCACGGCGAGGTGCTGCGCACCCTGGGCGGCGGGCAGCTGTCCCTGCGGGTCTGAGCGCTGGTTTCCCGCGGACTCGCGACATATCGTGGAACAGCGGTCGGCGGACGGCCGTTGAACCATGTGAGCGGCCCGCAAACGGAGGTATCGGATGTCGACCCAGACCAAGATCGCGATCGGCGGCGTAGTCGTCGGCCTGATCACCCTGTTCATCCTGCCCGCGTGGATGAGCCTCATCATCATCCTGGTGGCGCTCGGCATCCCCGTGGCGGGGTACCTGATGCTCGACCCGTCGCAGCGCAAGCGGCTGCGCGCCCAGGGACGCAAGCGCCTGGGCAGCTGACGCGCGCCCACCTGACGGGCGCCCGCCCGACGCCCGCGCGCCCGACGGGCCGTAGCATTCCGCCGTGGCGGAGATACGGGTCGGTGTCGTCGGGGCCGGGATCCTCGGGCTGGCCATAGCGCGCCGGCTGACCCGGACGCGGCCGGACATGAAGGTGACGGTCCTGGACAAGGAGGCCCGCGTCGCGGCCCATCAGACGGGCCACAACAGCGGCGTCGCCCATGCGGGCCTCTACTACGCGCCGGGATCGCTCAAGGCGACCCTGTGCCGCCGCGGCATCGGCCTGCTGAAGGACTACTGCGCCGAGAAGGGCTTGCCGTACGAGGAGTGCGGCAAGCTCGTCGTGGCGCGCGACGCGGGCGAGATCGGCCCGCTGGAGGAGATCGAACGGCGCGCGACCGCCAACGGGGTGCCGGGGCTGCGGCGGCTGGCGGGCGCCGAACTGCGCGAGATCGAGCCGCACGCCGCCGGCGTCGCGGCGCTGCACTCCCCGACCACCGCCATCGTCGACTTCCCGGCCGTGGCGCGCGCGTTCGCCGCCGACGTCACCGACGGCGGCGGCGAGGTCCGGCTGGGCTTCGATGTCGTCCGGCTCGGCCGGGCGGGCGGGCGCGTCCGGGTCGGCTCGCCGGACGAGGAGCTGGTCTTCGACCTGCTGATCGTCTGCGCGGGCCTGCAGTCGGACCGGGTCGCCCGGCTGGCGGGCGACTCCCCCGACCCCGCGATCGTCCCGTTCCGGGGCGAGTACTACCGGCTCGTCCCGTCCCGCACGGGCCTGGTGCGCGGCCTGATCTACCCGGTGCCCGACCCGCGCTACCCGTTCCTCGGCGTCCACTTCACCCGCCGCGTGGACGGCGGCGTCGACGTCGGCCCGAACGCCGTCCTGGCGCTGGCCAGGGAGGGCTACCGGCGCCGCGACGTCCGTCCCGCCGACCTGTGGGAGACGCTGCGCTCCCCCGGCTTCCGGCACCTCGCGCGGCGGCATTGGCGGACGGGCGCGAAGGAACTGTACGGGTCGGCGGTCAAGCGGGCGTTCGTCGCGCAGGCGCGCGGTTTCGTGCCCGAACTGACCGCCGACGACGTCGTCGCCGCGCCCGCGGGCGTCCGGGCCCAGGCCGTGGACCCGGACGGCTCGCTGGTCGACGACTTCCGCATCGGCCGCATCGGCCCGATCGTGACCGTCCGCAACGCGCCCTCGCCCGCCGCGACGTCCTCCCTGGCGATCGCCGAGCACGTCACCGCCGGCCTCTGACGCGTCAGGACCAGAGCTTGCGGTCGTCGCCGCGCGGGTCGTGGACCATCTCGTCCGACGGGTGGCCGAACAGCTTCACCGCGCGGGTGGAACCGTCGAACCGGTCCCAGCCGGGGTCGCCGTCCACCGCGAACGACACCCAGGCGCGGTGCATCCGGTCGGCGAGGTCCTGCGGCGGGTTCGGGCCCGCGAGGCCCTCGGGCTCGGCGGTGAGGTTGTCGAAGACGAACCCGAGCTCCAGCGCGTGGCAGGCGCCGAGGCCGTGGTTCGGGGACCGCCAGCCGAACTCGTACATCCAGGTCCCGCCGGCGCCGCCGGACGCGGCGTGCCGCTCGGCGAGCCGGTTGGCCGGGACCCGGAACAGGCTGTCGGTGATGATCGTCGCCATCAGCTCGCCGGGCGCGGCCTCGGGGTGCCGCTGCCGGTAGGCGGCCGACACCGCCGGCGGCACGCCCATCCCGGCGGTCGCGGCGAACACCAGGTCGTCGTTGACGGCGGCGGCGATCCCGGTCGGCATCAGGAACAGCCGGAACTCCTCGGAGGTGTAGCCGGTGAGCAGGTCGACGTCGCGTCCCGCGCCGTCGCCGACCGCGTCCTCGGGCCGCCGGGAGAGCAGCTCGCCGTCCAGCACGGGGGTGAGCGACATGCCGCCCGCGGCGGTCGTGACGCCCCACCGGCCGGGGTCGGGCAGCGCGGTGACCTCGGCGGCGACGGCGGACTGGATCGGCAGGATCGCGGCCGGATCGAGCTTGGCGAACCCCTCGGCGGTCGGCTCGACGCCGAGCCGCGCGGCCATCTCCTTGGTGACGAGCAGCGCGTCCGCCGGGTCCTGCGCGATGGATCCGGCGCCGCTCTGCCCGATCGCGCGGTGGAACAGGCCGAGGTCGAGGGAGAGCAGGGTGCTGACGCTCATCGCGCCGGCCGACTCGCCGAACACCGTGACGCGGGCGGGGTCGCCACCGAAGCCGGCGATGTTGTCGCGGACCCACTCCAGCGCGAAGATCTGGTCGAGCAGCCCCCGGTTGGCGGGCGCGCCCGGAAGGTGCGCGAAGCCTTCGACGCCGAGCCGGTAGTTGATGCTCACGCAGACGACGCCGTCGCGGGCGAAGTTGCGGCCGTTGTAGACGTCGACGGCGCCGGACCCGTTGCGGAACGCGCCGCCGTGGATCCACACCATGACCGGCAGTCCGGAGCCGCCGGGCTCGGGCGTCCAGACGTTCAGGTTGAGGCAGTCGTCCCCCGGAACGACCGGGTCGGGCAGGAGCCGGTCAAAGGGGCGCGGGTAGCCGGGCTTGGGCGCCGTCGGCCCGTACTCGACGGCGTCCCGGACGCCGTCCCAGGGCTCGGGCGGCTGCGGCGCCTGGAACCGGTTCGCGCCGAACGGGGGCGCCGCGTAGGGGATGCCGAGGAAGGCGGTGACGCCGTCCCTGGTCGTGCCGCGAACTTCGCCGTACGCCGTCCGAACGACCGCCTCCATGCCGCGCCTCCGATTCTAGAACGAAATTCGACAAATCAGAGAGTACGGGACGGGCACCCCTGGGCGGAATGGGCGGATCAGCGGGTGCCGTCGTCTCCGGAGCGCAACATCCGGGTGAGGTAGTCGCGGGCGAAGGCGCGGATGGCGTCCTCGTCGTCCAGGGCGAGCCCGCCGCCCGGCACGAGCAGCAGCGACACCGCGACCCGCAGCAGCACCTCGGCCACGGCGTTGTGCTCCTCGGCCCGCTCGGGACGGGCGCGGCGCAGCCGGTCGGCGAGGACGTCGCGGGCGGCGAGCATCACCGCGCCGCCGTTCATGCTGAGCTGCGGCAGGAACGCCTCCGGCTCGCTCTGCAGGACGCGGGTCATCAGCGGGTGCGTGCGGGCGCTCTGCAGGCCGGCCACGAAGCCCTCGACCACCGCGTCCTCGGGCGACGCCAGGCCCTCGGTCGCGCGGGCGATCCCGGTCAGGAAACGGCGGCACTCGCGCAGGATCACCGCCTGGAGGAGCTGCTCCTTGTTGCTGAACCGCCGGTAGATGGTGGTGCGCGCGACACCGGCCCGCTTGGCCACGTCCTCCACGCTGACCCGGCGCAGCCCGTAGGTCTCGAACTCCCCGAGCGCGGCGTCCAGGATCCGGGCGTCGAGGTCGTCGCCGTCGGCGGCGGGATCGGAGAGGCGGGCGAGCAGCCCGTCCGCGCGGTCGGACGGCCGGGCGCCGGTCAGGGAGGTCGCGTCCGTGGTCATGGACGCACCCTAACCGCCCGAAGGCCCGGTCCGTGCCCGTCCGCGCAACATAGCTACAATTATCGTTGTTCTGTTCCACGCTCGTTTCCCCTCGGCGGTGCCCATGCCCGACCCAGCGCCCACACCCCTCGGCCCCGGCTCGCTGACCTGGCGGTACTTCGGCGACACCCGGATGCTGCTGGTCGGCCCGCGCGCCGCCGTCCTGCAGAACATGCTCCCGGCGCTCGGCCAGGGCGTCCTGGACCACTCGGTGTTCTTCTCCGAGACGTTCGCGCGGCTGAAGCGCTCCGCCGGCCCGATCCTCGACACCGTCTATGGCGGCGACCGCTCCCTGGAGACCGGACGGCAGGTCCGCGACTTCCACGTCGACATCAAGGGGACGATGCCGGACGGCTCGCGCTACCACGCGCTCGACCCCGAGACCTACTACTGGGCGCACGCGACCTTCCTCGACAGCATGCTCTACTGCATCGAGACGTTCGTCCGGCCCCTCGGCGAGGCGGAGAAGCGCCGCATCTACGAGGAGTCCAAGACCTGGTTCCGGATGTACGGGGTCAGCGACCGGGCCATGCCGGACGACTGGGAGGCGTTCCAGGCGTACTGGAAGCGGATGCTGGACGAGGAGATCGTCGCGCACAAGACCGCCCGGTACGGCGTCGGCTACGTCACCAAGGGCCTGCCCGCGCCGCCGAACGTCCCGGCGCCGGTGTGGCGGGCGGTGTCGCCGCCGCTGAACGCGGTCGCCCGGTTCATCACGGTCGGCGGCCTCCATCCCCGGATGCGCGAGCTGCTGGACCTCCCGTGGAGCGAGGCCGACGAGCGCCGCCACCGCCGCTTCGCGGCGATCGTCCGCCGCGGCAACGCGCTGTGGCCGCTGCTCCCGGAAACCGTCCGCTACCTCCCCCAAGCCCGGAAGGCCTTCCGCCGCGCCCGAGCCACCCACCGCACACGTTGAGTTGCGGCGAGTCGTCGTTATGAGGCGCCTCATAACGACGACTCGCCGCAACTCAACGAAGTCACGGGGTGGAGCGGATTCTGGCGTCGTAGGTCTTGCGAGCCTCGGGGTCGTAGTCGAGGAAGATCGTGTCGAGGCCGTAGCGGCGGGAGACCGCCTGCTTCAGGCGGTCCGGCAGCAGCGCGCCGAACCGGATCTGCCGGCCGAGCGCCTTCGGCACCACGACCTGGGGGCGCGGGCGCGCGATCAGCCCCGCGACCGCGGCGGCGATCTCCTCCGGCTCGCAGTTGCGCATCCCCTTCGGGCTGCGCGTCCCCGCGATCAGGTCGGTGTTGGTGAACGTCGGCAGCACCGCGCTGACGTGCACACCCTTGCCCTGCACCTCCAGCCGCGCCGCCTCGGTGAACGCCACGACGGCCGACTTGCTGGCGTTGTAGAGCGCCAGCCCCGGCGTCGGCATCACCCCGGCGACGGACGCGATGTTGATCACGTGGCCGCGCCCGCGCGGCAGCATCCGGGCCAGCGCGAGCTTGGTGCCCAGCATGACGCCGTGCACGTTGATGTCCAGGCAGCGGCGGGCGTCGGCGTCGCTCTCGTCCGTGACCGGCCCGATCGGCATGATCCCGGCGTTGTTCACCAGGACGTCCAGCAGCCCGGCCGCGTCCTCGGCGTTCGCCAGGAACGCCTCGAACGACGCGCGGGACGTCACGTCCAGCGGGAACGCGGCGACGCCCAGCGACTCGCCCGCCTCCTTCACGGCGGCCTCGTCGATGTCGCCGATGACCACCACCGCGCCCCGCGCCTTCAGCGCGCGGGCGGTGGCCAGGCCGATGCCGCGCGCCGCACCGGTGATCGCGATGACCTTGCTCATGGGGCCTCCTGCAGGCGGTCGATCCGGACGGGCAGGCCGTCCTTCGGGGACGGCAGGGACGTGGTGTCCAGCGGCCATTCGTACCGCGCGGGCACGCTCCACCGGTACCGCTGCAGCACCTGGTGCAGGATCGTCTTCACCTGCATCCCCGCGAAGTACATCCCGATGCACTTGTGCGCGCCGCCGCCGAACGGCGACCACGCGTACTTGTGCACCTTGTCCTCGCGGCGCTCCGGCGAGAACCGCTCGGGGTCGAAGACGTCGGGGTCCTTCCACCACTGCGCCATGTGGTGGTTGCTGAGCATCGGGACGACGACGGTCGTGCCTGCGGGGATGTGATAGCCGAGGATCGAGGTGTCCTTGACGACCCGGCGCGGCAGCGCGGGGACGGGCGGGACCATCCGCAGCGACTCCTTCATCACCATGTCGATGCCGGTCAGCCCGTCCAGGTCCTCGTACTCCAGCGACGGCCGGCCGAGCCGCTCCGCCAGCGCGAACGACTCGTCGCGCAGCCGCTCCTGCCATTCGGGGTACTTGGCCAGGTAGTACGCCATCGTGGTGAGCGTGATGGTCGTGGTGTCGTGCGCCGCCATCAGCGCGAAGATCATGTGGTTGACGACGTCCTCGTCGGTGAAGCGCTGCCCGTCGTCGGTCTCCGCCTCGCACAGCGCCGCGAACAGGTCGTCGCCGCCGTCGCGCCGCTTGGCGGGCAGGTGCTGGTAGAAGAACGCCTCCAGCTCCTTGCGCGCCCGCAGGCCCTTGTTCCAGCGCAGGCCGGGAAAGTTGAACCGGACGTAGGCGGTGCCGGCGCGGACGGCGTCGATGAACGCGCCGTTGACCCGGTCGGCCTCGGCGCGGTCCAGCTCGACGCCCATGAAGACGTCCGTCGCGAGGTCGAGGGTCAGCTGCTTGACGTGGTCGTAGACCTTGAAGCCGGACCCGGGGTCCCACGCCTCGACGCCCCGGACGATGCCGGGCGCCATCGCGTCCATGTAGGCGCGCAGCCTCGGCCGGGTGAACGCCTGCTGCATGATGCGGCGGTGGTGCAGGTGCTCCTCGAAGTCCAGGAGCATGATGCCGCGGTGGAAGAACGGCCCGATGAAGTAGCTCCAGGCGGGCCCGTTCGCGAACGCCTTGTCCCGGTTGACCAGCACCGCCTCGGCGGCCTCCGGGCCCTGGACGGTGCAGGTCCGCATGCCGAGCAGCCAGCCCCACGCGATCGGCCCGTACTCCTCGTAGCGGCGCCGGGCCATCCCGATCGGGTCGCGCATCACGCTGAGGGTGTTGCCGACGTACGGGATTCCGGGGACGCCGGGGACCGCCTTGAGGCCGCTGCCCTCCGGCGGCGGCGCGAGCACGCTCGTCATGAACCCTCCGGACGCGCCGCCCGGACCGATGCCGGGCGTGCAACAAAAGTGCAGTTTCTGTCGCTTTGTTGTAACGCAGCGGACGTCCGTAAGTCCAGGCTTACGCCAGGTTAGTTACGCCTCCGAACCGGAGCCGGAGCCAGATCCGGCGCTCAGCGCGCCTCGCGGGCCGCGGGCGCGCGCAGCAGCCGCCGCCGCGCCGCCTCCGTCAGCGGACGGTACGCGCCCGACCGGTCCCGGTAGTACACCCGGCCGTCGTCCGCGGCGGGGATGCCCTCTTCGCGCAGCGGGGCCGTCCGCAGCCGCCGCCCGGCCGTGACGGGCACCTCGTCCACCACCCGGACGATCGACGGCCGCAGCCCCGGATCGACCCGCAGCAACGCCTCCGAGAGGTCCACCGGCTTCAGCCCGGCGCCCTCCGGAGCCGATCCGGCGCCGCCGCGCAGGCCGACCGCCGCGGCGGCGAGCTCGCGGTCCCCCGCCGGGATGCCGTAGACGGCGACGGTGTCGATGTAGGGCAGGTCGCCGAGCGCGTCGCGGATCGGCCCCGGCGGGACGATCCCCTCCGCCGTATGGATCAGCTCGGCGTCCCGCCCGACCAGCCAGAAGTCGCCGTCGGCGTCCCGCCGGAACAGGTCGCCGGTAATCGTCCACGCGTCCTCGGGGCGGAACACCCCGCGCACCGGGCGCGCCGCCGACCCCACGGCCGACGGCCGGACCCGCGCGAGCAGCATGCCGATCTCGCCGGGCTCGCACTCGACGGCGAATCCGTCCGCGCCCTGCACGAGCCGTCCGCTCTCCAGGTCGTAGCGGGCCAGCCGCACCTCGGCGCTGCCGGGCAGCGGCCGCCCCAGCGAACCGGGCTTCTTGCCGCTGAGGTTCACCAGGACCGCCTCGCCCTCGGTGGAGGCGTAGAACTCCAGCACCCGCGCGGGCGCGAACCGGTCCTCGACCCGCCGCCACAGGTTGCGCGGCATCCCCGACCCGATGAACAGCCGGACGGCGTGGTGCCGCTCCGCCGGGTCCGGCGGCGCGTTGACCAGGTCGCGCAGCAGCGTCCAGGTGTAGGACGCGACGGTCACCCCGTAGCGGCGCGCCTCGTCCCAGAACGTCTCCGGGTCGTAGCCGCCGGCGAGCGCCAGCCGCGCGCCGCCCGCGACCGCACCGCCGAGGCTCATCAGCAGCGCCGACGGGTGCTGCAGCGGCGTGATGCTGTAGACGGTGTCGGCCGGGGACAGCGCGGCCGACGAGGCCGTGCCGAACGCCGACAGCGCCCACCGCCGGTTGGTGATCCGGCTCGCCCGCAGGTGCCCGCCGTCCCCGCTGAAGATCACGAAGGCGAGGTCGCCGGCGCGGCCCGGGTTCGGCCGGTACCACTTCGGCGGCTCGACCGCGTCCGGGTCGATCTGCTCCATGTCGGTCAGCGGGCCCCGGTCGCCGCGTCCGGCGCCGCCGAGCACGTAGCCGTCCACGCCGTCCAGCCGGGCGGCGCGCGCCGCGTGCTCGGGGTCGGCGATCACCCGCGTGACCCCGCTCAGCGCCGCCTCCGCCGCCGGGTCGCCGTCCGGGCGCAGCAGCACCGCGACGGCGCCGAGCCGGCTCAGCGCCGCGACCAGCGCCAGCGCCGTCGGCCGCGTCCCCATCAGCACGCCCACCGCGTCCCCGTGCCGGACGCCGACGTGGATCAGCCCGCGCACGATGGCGTCGATGCGCCGCTTCGCCGCGTCGTGGGTGTGCGCGCGCCCCTGGTAGAGGAAGAAGACCTCCTCCGGCATGCGCCGGGCCTGCTCGTCCAGCAGCAGCCCCATCGACATGCGGGTGTTGGAGTGGATCCGCTCCAGCCGGGCGAGCCGCGGCAGGTTCTGCGCGGCCTCGCCGGTCAGCTGCCGCGTCCCCTGGACGGCCCGCGCCGCCGTCCGGAACGCCGAGCGCGCGGCGTTCGTCCCGATCCCCATCGCCAGCTGCAGCCCGTAGCCGGCGGGCCCGCCGGGCAGGGCGGCCGGCGGCACCTCCTCGTCCCCGGCCACCGGCGCGATGATCTCGGGCAGCTCTCCTTCGCCCTCGCGCCAGCGCACCCACGCCGCCACCGACGGCCACGTCCGCGAGATCGCGAGGCTGCCCACGACGAGCCCGAAATGCCCGGCCCGCAGGCACGCCTCGTACACCTGGGCGCGCGGTGCGGCCCGCCGGATCCCGCGCACCATCGGCGGCGCGGCGATCTCGTCGACCTCGCCGACGAAGGTCAGCACCGGGCAGGTGATGTCGGCCAGCGTCACCAGCCGGTCGCCGATGACGAACCCGCCGGTGAGCATGCGGTTGTGCTGGATGAACTGCCGGATGAACTCCGCCAGCGCCGGGCCCGGCCACGACACCCAGCCCTCGCGTTCCAGGAACCGGCGCTGCCGCTCGCGCGGCGCGAGGCGCTCCCGGTCGTGCAGCTGCATGATGAACTCGGCCCGCGACCGCACCGACTTCACCGGGCTGAGCAGCTGGAACCCCAGCCGCGTCACCCACCCCGGCACCGCGAACCCGCCGAGCATCCAGTCCGGGATACGCTCGGCGCCCTCCGTCGCGATCCAGCTCGGCAGCCCGAACGGCAGCCCGACGCTGGTGTCGGACGGGCTCCCGAACGTCACCACCGACGCGACGCCCTCGCTGCGCCGGTACGCGGCCGCCTGGTAGACGAACATGCCCCCCTGCGAGTACCCGGCGAGGTGGACGTCCCGCCCGGTGATCGCCCGGATCCGGTCGACGGCGTCGCTGACCGCCACCACGTGGTCGGTGACGGTCCGCTCCAGCCCGCCGGGCTCGCGCTCGGGGGCGCCGAAGTCGACCACCCACGGGTCCACGCCGAGGTCCCGCAGCACCCCGACCGCGCTGACCCGCGAGGAGATGTCGTACACCTCCGCCGTGATCATCAGCGGCGGGACGAGCAGCATCGCCGGACCGTCCGCCGACTCCGGGAAGTAGTGCCGCAGCCGGTACACCCGCTGCTCGGTCACCACCTCGAACGGGGAGGCGTCCTCCTCGGTGTCGAGCCCGCCGAACCGGGCGACCTCCAGGGCGTTCTGGGCGGTGGAGCCCAGGCGGGACCCCAGACTCAGGAGCGCAGCGACCCGGGGGGCGTGGGGGGTCGTCCCCCCTCGAACCACACGGAACAGGGACTTGGCAACCGGCATCGTCGACCCTTCAGGAGCGTCAACGCCATGTTGTCCGTTATCACCGGCATTAGCAATTGGACGGCGTGTTCAGCGGCTCACTTCACCACGCGGGCGCCGTCCATCTGCCCGTCCTTGAGCCGTTCCCACATGTAGCGGCGGCGCGGCTTGCCGCTGGACGTCCGCTGGATCAGCCCGGCGCCGACCACGATCGTCACCTCGACGTCCTCGCCGACCCGGCGGCGCAGCATCTCCCGCACCTCCGGCACCCACGCCTCGTCCTGCGTCTCGGCGAACAGCGCCAGGCCCTTCTGCCCGGCACCCGGCACGCCGACCACCACGATGCGGCCCTTCCCGAGCCCGCTCACCTCGGCGATCTTGGACTCGAGGTCCTCCACGTAGACGGACCGGCCCCGCACCTTGATGCTGTCGCCCATCCGGCCGAGCACGAACAGCTGCCCCTCGTGGAAGAAGCCCGCGTCGCCCGTGTAGACCTTCCCGTCGATGAACCGCGTCGACTTGGCCTCGGCGCCCGCGTAGTACCCGGGGCACGCCGACGCGCCGCCGACCACGATCTCGCCGAGCACGCCCTCGGGCATCTCGCGCCCGTCGTCGTCGACGATGGTGACGGGGACGTCCTCCTCCGGCGTCCCGCACCCGACGATCCACCCGGCCTTCGCGCCGCGCGACTGGGGACCGAGCGTGTGCTGCTCCAGGATCCGCACCGGCTCCCCGAACGACAGCGACTGCGGGTCGGGCCGGATCGCCAGCGGATCGCGCAGCTCCTTGTCCATGGTGACCAGCAGCGTCGTCTCCGCCATCCCGTACGCCGGGCGGAACGCCGTGCGCGAGAACCCGAACGGCTCCAGCAGCTCAGCGAACACCTCCAGCGAATGCGGGTCGATGGGCTCCGCGCCGATCAGCGCCATCTTCCAGCCCGACAGGTCGAGCCCCTCCAGCTGCTCCGGCTTCACCCGCCGCGCACAGTAGGCGTAGGCGAACGGCGGCGCCGCCGTGTGCTGGGCGTCCGCGAAGCACCGGATCCACCGTGCGGGGTCGCGGATGAAGTGGTCGGGACGCATCAGCCGCAGGTTCCCCTGCCGCGCGATCGGGGTGATGAACGTCCCGATCAGCCCCATGTCGTGGTACAGCGGCAGCCACGACGCGACGACGTCGGTGTCCTCGAACCCGGCCGTGCGCGCGATCAGCTCGCTGTTGGCCTCCAGGTTGTCCCAGGTCACCATGACCCCGCGCGGGGCGCCGCTGGACCCGGAGGTGAACTGCAGCAGGGCCAGCTCCCCCGCGGGCTGCACCGCGGCCTCGGCCTCGGCCTGCCGCGGCAGCCACGGGCTCCCGTCGAGCCCCGCCTGCGCCATCGCGCGTCCCGCGTAGTCCGAAAGCCCCTCGGAGGCCACGACCAGCGCCGGACGGGCCTGCGCCAGGATCGCCGCCACATGCGCGACGTAGTCGTCCCCGTCCTGGAAAAGCGGCGGCGTGATCAGGCACACCGTGGCGCCGGCCGCCCACACCGCGAAGTAGGTCTCGACACAGGTGAAGTCCGTGGGCAGGATCAGGCAGACCACGTCGCCGGGCCGGACGCCCTCCTCGATCAGCGCTCCGGCCGTGCGGCGCGCCGCGGAGGCCAGCTCACCGTAGCCGCGGAAGTCCCAGCCGCCGTCGTCGGCCGCCAGGTGGACGCCGCGACCGGTGTTCGGCTTGTCCAGCCAGTCCCGCAGCGCAGATGCCATCGTGTCCCCTTCGACATGCTTGCTCGGTCACCCACGTGACTCGCGGGTAACTTCACCAGCACCTCGCATCCGGCGTCAACCGGCCCGATCGGCAAACAGACCGCCCGGTCATTTGGAGAGATCCAACAACTCAGACACGCTCGGGTTTGTCACGCCGGACGGCCTCCAGGCCCCGCGCCGCACCCCGCCAGCCGACCAGCACCAACCCCAGGAACACCAGCGCGACCAGCACGAACGTGAACGCGATCCCCTGCCCCGACACGACCCGCAGGACCATCCCCACCACGACCGCCGACAGCCAGACGCCGACCCCCACCGGCACCGCGTCGCCCCGCCGCCGCCACACCCGCAACAGGGCCCACCCGACCGCGACCCCCACCAGGAACGGCCAAGCGGTGTTCAGAAACCCCGTCACACTGGCCGCCTCGTCATGTGAGCTACGCCCGATCCCCACGAACACGAGCACGCAGCAAACATCGAGCACACCCGCCACCACGTTCCACATAACCCCAGGTTATGTCCGCCTACCCGAAGCCCCGCGACGCCCCCGGCACATCGTTCTACGATAATTCCGCCGCCGACGAAAGGACCGGCTCATGACGATCGTCCTGGTGCACGGAGCCTGGCACAGCCCCTGGTACTGGCGGGAGGTGACGCCCCACCTGAACGCCCCGGCCGTCGCCGTCGACCTGCCCAGCTGCGGCCCCGCCCACGGCGACATGCACGACGACGCCCAGGCGGTCCGCGACGTCCTGGACGCCCACTCCGACCTCACCCTCGTGGCCCACTCCTACGGCGGCATGCCCGCGACCGAAGCCGCCTCCGACCACCCCGCCGTGCGCCACCTCGTCTACGTCGCCGCCTACAACGCCGACGAGAACGAGACGCTCATGACCTTCGCCGCCATGGCCGGCACCGAACCCAACATCAACCCCGAGATCGACTGCGACTTCGAGAACGGCCTCCTCGTCTTCAAACCCGACCGCGCCGAGCACGTCCTCTTCCACGACTGCCCCGACCCCCACGAAGCCGCGAGCCACCTACGCCCCATGGCCCCGCCCTTCGCCCAGCAGTCCCCCAACAACATCGCCTGGAAGACGATCCCCTCCACCTACGTCATCTGCACCCAAGACCGCGCGACCGCCGTAGGCGTCCAGAGAACCCTCAGCACCCGCGCCGCCCACGTCCACGAACTCCCCTCAAGCCACTCCGCCTACCTGTCCCACCCCACCCACCTGGCCGAAATCATCAACGCCGCCCTTTGATCATGGGAGGATGAAACGGTCGCGGCGGATCCCTCTAGGAAGAACCCCTCATGACCGACGCTCCTCCTCCCGTGGACCTGCGCACGGACGTGCCGCATCCCGCCCGGGTGTACGACTTCTACCTCGGCGGCAAGGACCATTTCGGTGCCGACCGCGAGTTCGGCCGGAAGATCCTGAGCCTCTGCCCGCAGTTGCGGCCGCTGGCCCTGGCCAACCGCAGGTTCCTGGCCCGCTCCGTCGGCGTGCTCGCGCGCGACTACGGGGTCCGCCAGTTCCTCGACCTCGGCACCGGCCTGCCGACCTCGCCCAACCTGCACGAGGTCGCCCAGGGCGCCGCTCCCGAGTCCCGGGTGGTGTACGTCGACAACGACCCGATCGTCCTCGTCCACGCCCGTGCGCTGCTGACCAGCCGCCCCGAGGGCTCCACCGACTACGTCGACTCCGACGTCGTCGACATCGACCGCATCATGCACCAGGCGGCCCGGACGCTGGACTTCAGCCAACCCGTCGCCGTCAGCGCGCTGGCCCTGTTCCACTTCCTGCCCGATCCGGCCCCCGCCGACCTGCTGGCGCGCCTCCGCGACCGCCTGGCGCCCGGCAGCTTCCTGACGATCAGCCACGTCCTCCCCGCGCTGCGCGAGGTCGCCGACGCGTACCAGGGCGCGATGGGCCTGGGCACCCTGCGCGGCAAAGACGAGATCACCGCCCTGTTCGGCGATTTCGAACTCCTGGACCCCGGCCTGGTGGACCCGTACCTCTGGAGGCCCGACCTGGCCCCCCAGGAAGTGGCCCCCACCGAAGAACTGGCCGGCCTGGGCGCAAGCGCCGTAGCCCGCAAACCAACCAACTGACCCACCAATAGGCCACCGCACGTCCGCAAATCAATGTCGCCGGGTGTACAGGGCGAGCCGGACGCCGCCGAACGCCCAGGAGCCGGTGGAGGCGAAGCGCCCGTCCTGCCGAAGCGCCGTGAGGTTGCGCAGGGGCACGGGGCTTCGGTACCGGTGGCCGGGCGGAGGGATCTCTACGGTCCAGACCCGGGAGCGGGACCCCAGCGCGCTCTTGAAGCGGTCGGTCGGCAGGTCCTTGCCGTGGTCGTGCAGCGCCGCCGCGTCCAGGCGGGCGAAGGCGTCGGCGTAGACGGTGGCGAAAACCCGCCGGTCCGCGGGGACGTACAGGACGGCATCGCCCGGCCGGGACCGTTGCCGCAACTCGGCCGCGAGCGAACGCAGGTCGTCCGGACGGTTCCCGGGCTCCCGCAGTTCGAGCTGGGCCGGTAGGACCGCCACCGCCAGGCACGTCAAGGCGAGAGCGGCCACCGGCAGGCTCTCGGTCACGGCCTCCAGTCCCATCCCGGCCAGGAGCGCCAGCGCGCAGACGCAGTACAGAACGTAGCGAGGGTGGTACACCGGGTGCGCCTGCGAGAGTCCCCACGCCGCCGCGAACGGCACGATCAACCACGGGACGGCCAGCGCAACACCGTTGCGGTGGTCGCGACCGGACAGCCGCACCACACCCGCCACGATGGCCGCCGCAAGGACCAACAGGACGATGCGGCCACCACCGGTGACCAGTAGCCCGTAGTCGTAAGGCGCTGCGAGACCGGGACGGCGCAACCAGGACACCTGCGCGCCCTCCTGCCCTCGCGCCACGACGACGAGCGGGGAAACCGCCGCCACCGCCGCGAGGGCCGCGACGCCCCACGCGGCCAAATGGTGGAGTCGCTGCCGGTCACGGCTCCACAGCAGCGCGGTGACGGCATGGGCCGGGAGGAGGAACAACGCGTACAGGTGAAGCCATCCCAGCAGTCCCATCGACACCGCGTAGGCGATGTACCACCCGGCCCGGAAACGCTGCTGGTCCAGGGAGCGCAGCAACAGGTACGAGGCCAGCACCGCACCGGCGCTGACCAGCGCGTACTGGCGGACCTCCTCCGCATACCGGCTGGTGATCGGCAGCACGCCGTAGACCAGGCCGCCGTACAGCCCCGCCCGCGCCGAGTACAGGCGCCTGCCCAGCACGGCTATCCCCGCCGCCGCCAGCGCCGCCGCGACCGCGGACGGCGCGCGCGTGACCACCTCGCTGGTGCCCACCTCCGTCACCAGGTGGACCAGCAGGTAATACAGCGCGTGGACGGCGTCGACGCGGCCCGTGAACTCACGGATGCCGCTGACGCCGGACCGCCCGACCACCACGCTCACCGACTCGTCGCGCCAGTAGGTGGGCGCGCCGATCCGCCACATGCAGATCCCCAGAGTGACAACGCCGGCGACCACCGGGTACACCCGCCCGAGGCCCTCTCGCCTGGCGACGTTCTCGGCGGTCGCGGGCCGACCGGCGGTCGACGTCATGCACCCCCCTTTCGACGCGGCCGAGCATGGGGCAAGAGGCGAAGCCCCAAACAGGGCGCAGAGCAACAACCCGCACCACAAAGGGGGCAAGAGGCGGAAGCCCCAAACAGGGCGCAGAGCAACAACCCGCACCACAAAGGGGGCAAGAGGCGGAAGCCCCAAACAGGGCGCAGAGCAACAACCCGCACCACAAAGGGGGCAAGGGGCGAAGCCCCAAAGGGGGCGTGGGGGCGGAGCCCCCACACCGGGGGGCTCGGGGGGTCGCCCCCCCCCCGAAAACGGCGAAGGGCCCTCCGGGGAGCAGGCGAAGCCTGCGACCAGGAGGACCCTAGGACCCGTAGCGGGGGCAGGATTTGAACCTGCGACCTCTGGGTTATGAGCCCAGCGAGCTACCGAACTGCTCCACCCCGCGGTGATGTCTTAACTCTATGGGGCGGGGGGTGCTTGCGCAAACCGGTTACGGCGGGGGCGTGGCGGTGGCGTGAACGGGGGCTTGGAGGGCGGCGGTGAGCATGGCGGTGAGGTCGGCGGTGAAGGTGTCGTGGTCGAGGAGGGTGGGGTCGGGGTGGCCGGGTTCGACGCGGCCGGTGCGGTCGGCGAGGGCGGCGGTGAGGAAGGCGATGGCGACGGCGATGCGTTCGAGGGCGAGGGGTTCGGGGAGGCGGGCGCGGCAGGCGGTCTGGAGGAGGTCGAGCTGGCGGGTGAGTGCGGTGCCGGCGAGGAGGGGCGGGACGCGGTGGCCGCGGATGCCGGCGCGGCCGGCGAGCTGGGCGGTGATGCGCAGGAAGTCGCGGCCTTCGGGGGTGCGGAGTTCGGCGGCGGTGGGTTCGACGATGGCGGCGACGACGGCGTGCAGGTCGGCGGGGTCGAGGGCGGGGAGGGACGCGGCGCGGGCGGGTTCCATGCGGTCGACGCCGGCGCGGAGGATGGCTTGGAGGAGGCCGGCGCGGGAGCCGAAGTGGTAGGTGATGGCGGAGTCGTTGCCCTGTCCGGCGAGGGCGACGATGTCGCGGGTGCGGGCGGCGTCGATGCCTTCGGCGGCGAAGAGGCGGGCGCCGGCGCGGATGAGGCGGTCTCGGGTGGCGCTTGCGTCTTTCGGCACGCGGTGATACTAACAGAGGGCGTTAATAACGGTTCTCGTTATAACCCCACCGAAGGGCCGCGCCATGGACGACGTCTACGACCCGTTCGATCCCGGTTTCCAGGCCGACCCGTACCCCGCGTACCGGCGGCTGCGCGAGGACGATCCCGTCCACCGGCACGACGATCCGCCGTTCTGGGCGCTGTCGCGGTTCGAGGACATCTGGGCGGCGACGCGCGACGCGGAGACGTTCTCGTCCGCGCAGGGCCTGACGTTCTATCCGGACGAGATCGGCACGCTGGGCCTGGCGCCGACGATCGTGATGCTGGATCCACCGCGCCACACCGTCCTGCGCCGGCTGGTGAGCCACGGCTTCACACCGCGCCGGATCGCGGCGCTGGAGGAGATGCTGCGCGTGTTCGTCCGGGAGAACATCGCGCGGATGGAGCGGAAGGCGGCCGACGGTGGGGTTCCTGACCTGCATGGCGACTTCTCCGCGCCGCTGCCGACGTTCGCCCTGGCGCACCTGCTCGGCGTCCCGGAGGCGGACCGTGCGCGGTTCACCCCGTGGGTCCGGGCGCTGACGACGCTCCAGGACGACGGGTTCGACCTGAAGGCGCTGAAGGACGACGCCGTCGCCGCCGTCGGCGAGATGTTCGAGTACTTCACCGGCGTGATCAAGGCGCGCCGCGCCGATCCGTCCGACGACCTGGTCAGCGCGTTGACGGTGGCCGAGGCGGACGGCGAGCGCCTCACCGACTGGGACATCCTCGGCTTCTGCTTCGTCATGGTCGCGGGCGGCAACGACACGACCGCCAACCTGATCTCGCACGGGGTCGCGCTGCTGGACACCGACCACGCGCAGCGCGAGCGGCTCGCGGCCGACTTCTCGCTGATCCCGAACGCGCTGCTGGAGTTCCTGCGGCTGGAGGCGTCCGTGCAGGCCCTCGGGCGGACGACGACGCGGCCGGTCACGGTCCGCGGCACCGAGATCCCCGAGGGGCAGAAGGTGATGATGCTGTTCGGGGCCGCGAACCGGGACGAGCGGGAGTTCGGCCCGACCGCCGGCGCGATGGACGTCACCCGGGAGATCCCGCGCCACCTGGGCTTCTCCAGCGGCGTCCATTTCTGCATCGGCTCGCACCTGGCGAAACTCCAGGCGCGCGTCGCCCTAGAGGAGCTGCTGAAGGCCCATCCCGACGTGGGCGTGGACCGGGAGAACGCCCGGCGCATCGCGTCCCCGTTCACGCGGGGTTGGATCTCCCTCCCGGCGACCGGGATCGGGTGAGCGAGGCGGGCGGCATGAGGCTCACCCTATGGACGCCGCGGGCTCACCCCATGGACGGGGCCGCCCCGTACCCGTTGCCGTAGAAGGATCCCTGGTGCATGCAGTTGACGCTGGCGAACTGCCCCTTGGCGGACCGCTCCTGGAGGACCTTGCCGTCCAGGGTGATGCTGCAGTGGATGGTTCCGGACTTGATCCCGGTGTTCCCGCCCACGCTCAGGAACGTGAACTGCGACGCCTTGAACGTCGCGGTCCACGGCGGCTTGACCGTCTGGTTGGTCATGCCGCCGTCCGGAGGCATGACCATGACCGAGAGCGGCGACACGCTGCCGGTCACCTTGTAGACGATCTTGTGGACGACCGCTTCGGTCGGTGACGCCGATACCGAGGACGCGGTCGCGGACGGGACGGCCGGGTCGGCGGGCTCGCGCTCGGCGCCCGTCCCGCCGCCCGACGGCAGGACGAGGACGGCGAGGGCGCCGGCGGCCACGAGGGCGGCGATCCCCGCGCCCGCCGCGATCAGCAGCCGCGGGGACTGCGGGCCTGCGGGGTGCGGTCCGGTCACGACGGCCGTGCCGGGGTTCGTCGACGCACCGTGCGGCGGGAGCCCCGGCGCCGGGAAGCCCGCCGGAGGCGGGCCGGGAGGCGGCGCGACCGGCTGCGGGGCCGACGTGCTCTGCCCCTCCATCCGGAGGAAGGACGCGACCGCGGCGGCGCTCGCCGGACGCTGGTCCACCGACTTCGCGAGCAGGTCGAGGACGAGCCGCTCCAGCTGCGGCGGCACGTCCGGGCGGACGGCGCCCACGCGCGGCGGGGGCTCGTTCAGGTGCGCGTACAGCAGGCCGGGAAGCCCGGAGCCCGAGCGGAAGGGCGGCGCACCGGTCAGGAGCTCGTACAGGACGCACCCGAAGGCGTAGAGGTCGGACCGGAAGTCGGCGGCCTCCCCGCGGAACTGCTCGGGCGCCATGTAGAGGGGGGTGCCGACGGACCCGCCGTCCTGGGTGAGCCGCGTCGCGGCGTCGGCGAGGCCGGCGATGCCGAAGTCGCACAGCTTGAGGCGCCCGTCGGTGAGGACGAACAGGTTCGCGGGCTTGATGTCGCGGTGCACGATCCCGCGCGAGTGGGCGGCGGCGAGGGCGTCGGCGAGCTGGACGGCGAGGGCGACGGCCTCGCCCACCGGCAGCCCGCCGGGGTGCCGGCGCATGATCGTCCGGAGGTCCTCGCCTTCGAGGAGCTCCATCACCAGGTAGGCGAGGCCGTCGCCGGTGCGCCCGACGTCGAACACGACCGTGATGCCGGGGTGCTGGAGCGCGGCGGCGGCCTCCGCCTCCCGCTCGAAGCGGTCCATCGCGCCCGGCACGTCCGCCAGTTCGGCGGGCAGCGCCTTGACGGCGACCGGACGGCGCAGCCGGGCGTCGACGGCGCGCCAGACCTCGCCCATGCCGCCGCGGCCGATCAGGCTCTCCAGGCGGTACCGGCCGTCGAGTTCCGTTCCGGCGGCGAGCCGGGGCCCGTCCGTCATGCCCGCCTCCCGGCGGCCTTCGCGCTCACGAGCCCGATTATGCGTTCAGGCGAACGTCGTTGTCCATTTGACTCGCGCGCCGTCCAGGCGGGACGCCGGACGCCGGCGGCCGGGAGCGGGATTCCGGCCGCGGGCGCCGCGCCACAGGCACAGGACGGCGTCAGCCCATGTGCGGGTACCGGTGGTCGGTCGGCGGCACGAACGTCTCCTTGATCGAGCGCGGGGACGTCCAGCGCAGCAGGTTGAACACCGAGCCGGCCTTGTCGTTGGTGCCGGACGCGCGGGCTCCGCCGAACGGCTGCTGCCCGACGACGGCGCCGGTCGGCTTGTCGTTGACGTAGAAGTTGCCGGCGGCGTACCGGAGCACCTCGGCGGCGTGCGCGATCGCAGCCCGGTCCGTCGCGACGACGGCGCCGGTCAGCGCGTAGTCGGCGACCGACTCCATCTGCGCGAGCATCTCCTCGTACCGGTCGTCGTCGTAGACGTGGACGCCGAGGATCGGCCCGAAGTACTCGGTCCGGAAGATCTCGTTCTCCGGGTCGTCGGACACCAGCATGGTCGGCCGCACGAAGTACCCGACCGAGTCGTCATAGGTGCCGCCCGCGACGACCTCGACCGACGGATCATCCTTGGCCCGGTCGATCGCGGCCTTGTTCTTGGCGAACGCCCGCTCGTCGATCACCGCGCCGATGAAGTTGGACAGGTCGGACACGTCACCCATGGTGAGGCCCTCGACCTCGTCCACGAGCCGCTCCCTGAACCCGTTCTCCCAGATGGAGCGCGGGACGTAGGCGCGGGACGCGGCGGAGCACTTCTGCCCCTGGTACTCGAACGCGCCGCGCACCAGCACGGTCTTCAGCACGTCCGGGTCGGCGGACGGGTGGGCGACGACGAAGTCCTTGCCGCCGGTCTCGCCGACGAGCCGCGGGTAGCTCCGGAACTTCTCGATGTTGTTCCCGACCGTCTTCCACAGGTGCTGGAACGTCGCGGTCGAACCGGTGAAGTGGATGCCGGCGAGCTCCGGGTGGGCCAGCGCCACCTCGGACACGGCCAGCCCGTCCCCGGTCACGAGGTTGATGACGCCCGGCGGGAGCCCGGCCTCCTCCAGCAGCCGCATGGTCAGCACGGCCGCGTAGGTCTGCGTCGGCGACGGCTTCCACACCACGACGTTGCCCATCAGCGCGGGCGCGGTCGGCAGGTTCGCGGCGATCGCGGTGAAGTTGAACGGAGTGATCGCGTAGACGAACCCCTCCAGCGGCCGCAGGTCCGACCGGTTCCATACGCCGGGGCTGCTGACCGGCTGCTCGGCGAGCAGCCGCCGCGCGTAGCTCACGTTGAAGCGCCAGAAGTCGACCAGCTCGCACGGGCTGTCGATCTCCGCCTGCTGGACGGTCTTGGACTGCCCGAGCATCGTCGCGGCGAGGATCGTCTCCCGCCACGGCCCGGCGAGCAGGTCGGCGGCGCGCAGGAAGACCGCGGCGCGCTCGTCGAACGGCAGCGCCCGCCACCCCGGCGCCGCCTTGAGCGCGGCACCGATCGCGTCGCGGGCGTCGTCCGCGGTGGCGGTCCCGAACGTCCCGAGCACCGACGCGTGCTCGTGCGGCTGCACCACGGCGACCTTCGCGCCCGCGCCCAGCCGCCGCTCGCCGCCGATCGTCATGGGCAGGTCGACGGGGGCCGCGGCGGTCAGCTCCGCCAGCTTCGCCTCCAGCCGGGCCCGCTCGGCGCTGCCGGGCGCGTACCCGCGCACCGGCTCGTTCGCGGGCGTCGGAACGGTGGTCACGGCGTCCATGAAAGGGGCCTCCTAGTCAGTGTTTTCGCGAGGGGGGACGGCCCCCGCGCCCCCCGGATCAATGGGAGACGAACGAACGAAGAAAGAAGACGAGGTTGGCGGGCCGTTCGGCCAGGCGGCGCATGAAGTAGCCGTACCAGTCGCTCCCGTACGGCACGTAGACGCGCATCCGGTGGTCCTGCGCGAGCCGCCGCTGCTCACCGGCACGGATGCCGTACAGCATCTGGAACTCGTACGAATCGGCCGACCGCTCGTTGACAACGGCGAGCGTCCGCGCGATGTCGATGATTCGCGGGTCATGGCTGCCGACCATCGGGTACCCGTCCCCCGCCATGAGCACCCGGAGGCCCCGCACATAAGCGCGGTCGATCTCGGCCTTGCTCTCGAACGCCACCGAAGCGGGCTCCGCGTAGGCGCCCTTGACGAGCCGGACCCGCGACCCCTCGTGCGCCAGGTCGCGCAGGTCGCCCTCCGTCCGGCGCAGCATCGCCTGGATCGCGACCCCGGCCCACGGGAAGTCGGCCCGCAGCTTGCCGAGGACCTCCAGCGTGGAATCGACGGTGGTGTGGTCCTCCATGTCCAGAGTGACCGTCATGCCCGCCCGGTCGGCCGCCGCGCAGATCTCCCGCGCGTGGTCCAGGGCGAGATCGCCGGGCAGCGCCTGCCCGAGCGCCGACAGCTTCACCGACGCGTCCGCGCCCTCGGCCAGGCCCCGCTCGGCGAACGCGTCGAACATCGCCAGGTAGGCGTCCCGCGTGGCCTCGGCCTGCGCCCGCTCACGCGTGTACTCGCCCAGGTGGTCCAGCGTGACCCGGAGCCCGCCGCCGGTCAGCTCCCGCACCGCCCGGACGGCGGCGTCCAGGTCCTCCCCGGCGACGAACCGGTCGACGACCCGCCGCGTCAGCGGCACGGAGGTCACCAGGCCGCGCGTCCGGTCGCTGCGCGCGGCGGCAAGCAGAAGGGGGCTGAGCATGAGGGCCTCCTACGAAGTCGGTCACTTCGCACGTTAGGAGCCGGAGCCCGTCATCCCGTATAGTCAAATGCCACTTTCAACCCACTACCTCTTCATACAGATGTCACATGGCCCCTGACCTGCAAGAGATCGTGGAACTCGCCGCCGACCTCCTCGGCGCCCCGGCGACCCTGGAGGACCGCGACTTCCACCTCGTCGCCTACGCCGCGCACGGCGACACGATCGACCCCGTCCGGATGGACTCGATCCTGCACCGCCGCGCGACCGGGGCCGTCCGCACCCGCTTCGAGTCCTACGGCATCGCCCGCGCCGCCGGGCCCGTCCGCATCCCCGCCGACCACGCGCTCGGCCAGCTCGGCCGGCTCTGCCTGCCCGTCCGCTGGAACAACGTCACCTACGGCTACCTCTGGCTGCTGGACGACCAGGAGCGCATCACCGACGCCGCCCGCGCCATGCCCCTCTGCGAGCGCGCCGGCCTCCTCATGGCCCGCCAGGCCCGCGAACGCGACGACCTCGGCTGGAAGGTCGCCGACCTCCTCTCCGCCCAGCCGGACGTCCGCGCCCAGGCCGCCAACGAGCTCGCCGAGGCCGGCGTCCCGGACCCGCCGCTGGCCGTCGCCGTCCTGCGCACCCCGAGCACCGACCCGCTCAACCCGTGGCTGCTCCCCCACTCCGTCCTCGCCACGGTCTGGCAGCGCGACCACGTCCTGGTGATCCCGGCGTCGGCGGCCCCGCGCACGATCGTCGACCGGGCCCGCCGCCTCCTGGAGGAGCGCACCGGCCCCGTCCACGCGGGCTTCTTCTCCCCCTGCCCCACCCTGGAGACCGTCCACGAGGGCTGGCTGCGCGCCCGCGTCGCCGCCCGAACCGCCGCCGCCGGCGAGACCCGCGACTGGACGTCCCTAGGCGTCCTGCGCCTCCTCAGAGCCGCCGGCGACGAAGCGCTCACCCAAACAACGCAAACCCCAGGAACCGAGCGCCTCCTCGCCCACCCCGACCTGGCCCTCACCGCCCGCACCTACCTGGACCAAGCGGGCAACGTCCAGAGAACAGCCCAGGCCCTCAACATCCACCGCCAGACCCTCTACCACCGCCTCCGCCGCATCGAGGAACTGACGGCCCTGACCCTGACCAACGGCCAGGACCGCCTGACCCTCCACCTGGCCCTCACCCTCGCCCCCTACATCGACCAGGAGCGCAACGCCGAGCCCTGATCAGGACTCGGCGAGAGGAGCGTGGAGGCTCCTCAGCTCCCGTTTGAGGATCTTGCCGCTCGGGTTCTTCGGCAGCGACTCCGCCAGGACCACGTACTTCGGCCGCTTGTACCCCGCGAGCCGGTCCCGCACGTGCGCATGCACGTCGTCGACGCTCAGGGCGACGCCGGGCTTGGGCACGACGACCGCCGTGACGGCCTCGATCCAGCGCGGGTGGCCGATGCCGAAAACGGCGACCTCCGCGACGCCGTCCAGCTCGTAGATCGCCTCCTCGACCTCCCGGCTGGCGACGTTCTCCCCGCCCGTCTTGATCATGTCCTTCTTGCGGTCGACCACGGACAGGTAGCCGTCCTCGGCCATGACCCCGAGGTCGCCCGAGTGGAACCACCCGCCCCGGAACGCCTCCTCGGTCTTGTCCTCGTCGTTGTAGTAGCCCAGGGCCGCGTGCGGGCTGCGATGCACGATCTCGCCGATCTCACCCGCCGGCACCGGATTCCCGTCGTCGTCAACGAGCATCGTCTCGACGTTGATGGCCGCCCGCCCCGCACTGCCGGCCCGCTCCAGTTGCTCGTCCGGACGCAGGATCGTCGCGAGCGGCGCCATCTCGGTCTGCCCGTAGAAGTTCCACAGCCGCACGTCCGGCAGGCGCCGCAGCAGCTCCCGCAGCACCTCCACCGGCATCGCGGACGCCCCGTAGTACCCCTTCCGCAGGCTGGACAGGTCCCGCCGCTCGAAGTCCGGATGCCGCAGCAGCGAGATCCACACCGTCGGCGGGCAGAACAGCTTCGTGACCTTCTCCCGCTCGATCGTCTCCAGCAGCACAGCCGGATCGGGCCCCGGCAAAATGACACTGGTCGCGCCCAGATAGACGTCCACCGAGAAGAAGCAGTCGAGCTGCGCGCAGTGGTACATCGGCAACGCGTGCACCTCGACGTCGTCGGCGGCCATCTCCCCGTCGACGATGCAGCTCACGTACTGGCTGATCAGCGACCGGCTGGTCAGCATCACGCCCTTGGGTCGCGACTCGGTCCCGGATGTGTACATCAGCCGCAGCGGGTCGTCGTCCCCCACCAGCACCTCCGGCGCCGCGGCAGAGCCCTCCCGGCACCACGCGTCGACGTCCTCCCACCCCTCAGGACCGTCCCCGATCCGCCCTCGAACGCCCCCGGCGACACCCGCCGTGGCCAGCGCCTTCTCCGCCACGGGCACCAGAGCGCCCTCGGCCACGATCCCGGACGCGCCCGAATGCCCGAGGATGTAGGCGATCTCATCGGCGCCCAGCATGAAGTTGACCGGCACCAGCACCGCGCCGAGCTTCGCCGTCGCGAACGCCAGCACCGCGTACTGCCAGCAGTTGTGCGACAGCAGGGCCAGCCGATCGCCCTTCCCCAGCCCCCGCCCCGCCAACGCGTTCGCCGTCCGGTTCACCGCCGCGTCGAACTCCGCGTACGTGAACCGCCGCTCCCCGTCGACCACCGCGAGCTTCCCCGGATACCGCCGAGCCGTCCGATGCAGCAGATCTCCATAGGAGTGCTGCCGGGCACGCGCGACCGACGAGGCCATGAGATACCACCATTTCCGGACGAATCACCTGCTCAGGTGATCTGGATCATAGTCGCCGGGTACGGGCCAGCAGCAGGGTCACGTCGTCCTCGGCCGCCTCGGTCACCATGGTGTCGATCACGCTCGTGCAGAGGCCGTCCAGCGGGGCGGTGCCGTCGTCCAGCGCGGCGCTCAGGCGCCGCATGCCCTCCTCGAGATCGGACTCGCGGCGCTCGATCAGCCCGTCGGTGTAGAGGGCCAGCAGGGTCCCCCCGTCGAGTTCGAACTCGACGGACCGGTGCGAGCCCAGCCCGAGCCCGATCGGCGTGCCGGTCGGAAGGTCGGGGAAGGCGGCCTCGCCGCCGGGCCGGACGATCGCGGGCGGCAGATGCCCGGCCGAGGCCATGACGCAGCGCCGCGTGGCCGGGTCGTAGACGACGTACAGGCAGGTGGCGGCGATCGGGGACAGTGCGCTGCGGTCTTCCTCCTCGTCCTGCCGGGCGTACAGCTCGTCAAGGCGGCTGAGCAGCTCGTCCGGCGGGAGGCCGAGGTAGGCGAGCGTGCGCATGGCGGTGCGCAGGCGCCCCATGCTCGCGGCGGCGTTGATGCCGTGCCCGGTCACATCGCCCACGACCAGCGCGATGCGGGAGTCCTGCAGCGGGATGGTGTCGTACCAGTCCCCGCCCACGCCCTGGTGGACGTCCGAGGGCAGGTAACGCGAGGCCAGGTCGATGGCGTCGCCGCCGCACAGCTTGCGCGGCAGCAGCTGCCGCTGCAGGGCGAGGGCCGCGTCGTGCTCGACGGTGTACTGGCGTGCGTTGTCCAGGCTCAGCGCGGCCCGGGCGGCGAGCTCCTCGGCGAGCATCAGGTCGTCCCGGGTGAAGGGCGTCTCGTCGACGGTGCGGATGAGGGTCGCGACCCCGAGGAGCCTGCCGCGCGCCTTGAGCGGAACCATCATCAGCGTGTGCATGCCCATCGTGCGCACGACGTGGGCGCGGTGCGGGTCGTCGTCGAGCCAGGTCCCGGGCGAGATGTGCACCACGGGCTCGAAGTACGAGGTGCCGGACTCCAGGACCGCGCTGAGCGGGGACGAGGGCGGCACGTACACCGGCTGGCCCTGCGGCCACAGCGCGTCGGGGACCCCGCCCTGGACCGAGGTGAGGGCGGCCCGGCGGAACACCGGGACGCCGGCCGCCATCGGTCCCAGACGCTCCAGGGGCTTGGGCCCCGGCATGACCGCTTCGGTGAGGTCGACGCTGACGTAGTCGGCCAGGCGAGGCACGGCCAGGTCGGCGAGCTCCTGGGCGGTCTGCTGGACGTCCAGGGTGGTGCCGATCTCGACGCTGGCCCGCCGCAGCAGCGCCAGGCGTTCGCGGGCCCTGCTGTAGGTGATGTCGATGGCCATCAGGCAGACGCCGAGATGGCGTGCGTCGAGGCCGTCCACCCGGAACAGGAAGGTGGAGAACGTGCGTTCCTCACCGTCCTGCGACCACCGCACCTCGCGGTCCAGCACGGGCTCGCCGCCGGCGAGCACCGTGCGGACCAGCTCCGGTGGGGCCACGGAGCCGTCCTCGGGCAGGGGCCGGCCGACCTGGAAGTAGGGGAACACGCCCTCCAGCCCCTGCGCTCGCTCGTTGCGCCAGGCCGACCGCAGGTCGGTGTCCCAGGCGACCATCACGACCGGGGCGGCGGCGAGCAGCGGCTCCAGCACCGAGGTGCCGATGGTGAAGGCGGACGCGGGGATCGCCGCGATCACCCAGGCGGGCGCGCCGCCCGGGGTGTCGATGCGGATCCGCTCGGAGCGCGTGACGATCTGCGTGCCGTCCCGGTGCCGGAGGTCCAGCATGCCGACCCGGTGGTCCTCGTCGCCCTGCCCGCCCCGCCACGTCCAGATCCGCTCCGCGCGGTCCCGCTCCATCCGCAGGTCGGTGCCCGGCCGGCCGAGGATCTCCTCGGACCGGTAGCCGAGGAGATCCTCGGCCATCTTCGACCAGCCGACCATGACGCCCTCGCCGCTGAGCACCCCGATCGCCGGAACAGGAGCGTCCGCCCCCCGCCCCCACATACTGCTCCGAACCATAATCGCCATACAACCACGCCCCCACAGAAGCCCTCCCCTCTGACCTGCATCAACACCACAAAGGCGAAGGGCGGAGCCCGAGCGGGGGCAAGGGGCGAAGCCCCAAAAAGCGCGCGCAGCGCGCGCGGGGGCGTGGGGGCGAAGCCCCCACACCGGGGGGCTCGGGGGGTCGCCCCCCGAAAACGGCGAAGGGCCCTCCGGGAAGCAGGCGAAACCTGCGACCAGGAGGACCCTAGGACCCGTAGCGGGGGCAGGATTTGAACCTGCGACCTCTGGGTTATGAGCCCAGCGAGCTACCGAACTGCTCCACCCCGCGGTGATGACTTAAGCTTATGGGGCGGGGGTTGCTTGCGCAAACCGGGCCCGGAGGGGTCACTTGGTGCAGGCGGGGACGGTGCCCTTGCCGGTGGTGATGGCGTTGATGGCCTGGACGGCGGAGTGCAGGGTGTCGGCGCGGACGAGGCGGAGGCCGTCGGGGCGGGCGCCGAGGGCTTCGGAGCAGTTCTTGCGGGGGGTGAGGAAGACGGTGGCGCCGGCGCGGCGGGCGGCGACCATCTTCTGCTGGATGCCGCCGATGGGGCTGACCTGGCCGTTCGGGTCGATCTCGCCGGTGCCGGCGATGAACTTGCCGGCGCTGAGGGGGCCGGGGGTGAGCTTGTCGTAGATGGCGAGGGCGAACATGAGGCCGGCGCTGGGGCCGCCGATGTCGCCGACGCTGATGTCGATCTTGAAGGGGAACTTGTACTGGTCGCCGAGGACGACGCCGACGACGGCGCGCTTGCCGGTGGGGTCGGCGACGGTGGTGAGGCTCTGGGTGCTCTCCTTGCCGCCGCGCTGGACGGTGAGGGCGACCTTGTCGCCGATCTTGCGCTTGGCCATGGCGCCGGTGACCTGGGCGGTGCTGGTGACCTTGGCGCCGTCGAGGGCGGTGACCTGGTCGCCGGGCTGGAGCCTGCCGTCGGCGGGCCGGCCCTTCTGGACGCCCTGGACGATCACCTGGGTCTGCAGCTGGACCCCGAGCTCGTGCAGGGCGGCGGCCTTGGCGCTCTGCTGGGAGTCCTGCATCTGCCGGGTGTTCTCCTGGTCGACCTGCTTCTGGCTCTCGTCCTTGGGGAAGTAGAGCTCCTCGGGGACGATCGCGGTGTCGTGGTCGAGCCAGCCGCGCAGGGCGGTGAACAGGTCGATGCGCCCGCCGGGGCCGCCGCGGTAGGTGACGGTGGTGAAGTTGAGGTGTCCCTCGTCGGGGTAGGTCTTGCGGCCGTCGATGACGATGACCGGCTGGCCCTTCTCGTTGGTGCCGAGGGTGTTGCTCGTCGGGCCGGGCATCAGCGCGATGTACGGCACCGGCATGAGGGAGCCGACGAGGGCCAGCGCGAGGACGAGGACGCTCGCGACGGTGAGCGTGGCGGCACGACGAGACATGGTCGGAACTCTATGCGCCCGCGGGGCTTCAGCAGGCCCCGACCCACTCGTCTCCGCCGTCGGCGAAGGTCTGGTGCTTCCAGATGGGGACCTGCGCCTTGAGGTCGTCGATGAGCCGGCGGCACGCCTCGAACGCCTCGGCGCGGTGGGGGCAGGACGCGGCGACGACGACGGCGAGGTCGCCGATCTCCAGGTCGCCGACGCGGTGGACGGCGGCGAGGGCGCGGACGGGCAGGTCGGCGGCGACCTTCTCCATGACGGCGAGGAGTTCGCGCCGCACGGTGGGGTGGGCGCTGTAGGACAGGGCGCTGACGTCGCGGGCGTGGTCGTGGTCGCGGACGGTCCCGACGAACAGCGCGACGCCGCCGGCGGAGGGGTCGCCGACGGCGCCGAACACCTCGTCGACCGACAGCGGGGTGTCGCGGATCTCGGCGAGCCGGATGACGTTCCCGGCGGCGGCGCTGTCTTGGCTCACGTCCCGCAGGCTACCTTCCCGGCGCGCCGCGGCCAGTGCGCAGGGGCCGGTGCGCAGGGGCGGGCTCGTCGCTAATGGGCAGGGACGGGCTCGTCCGGCTCGAAGGTGGCGGCGAGGGCCTCGGCGAGGGCGGGGACGAGGTCGGGCCCGGCGAGGACCTCGTCGTCGGCGTCGTGCCGGCGCAGCCGGAGCGCGGAGTGCCGGGCGCCGTCCCGCAGCACGCCGACGATCATGCGGACGTCCTCGCGCCCGGGATGGTTCGCGGCGTACTCGGCGGCCTGCGCCTCGTCGTCCTCGGGGATCTCCTCCTCGGCGTCGGGCGGCAGCACGACCCGTTCGATCACGAGGGCGCAGCCCTCGACGGCGTCGGGCCAGGCGATGGCGGCGAGGGCGTCCTCGACGCCCGCCTTCTCCGGCAGGGCGGGCTGCTCGAGGGCGGCGAGGGTCTCGGTGTCGGGGGGCAGGCCGAGCTGGTCGGCGAGTTCGGGCTCGGCGCGGCGCAGCTCGGTGCTGCGGACGAGGGCGTAGAGGCGGGGCGCGGTGTCCCAGCCCTCCTGCGCCGAGTGGCGTTCGAGGTCCAGCACGACTTCTTCCAGAAGACTCACGGGCCCCATCTTTCCCCGTCCGGGGGCCGGGAAATGCGGGAACCCCGGCGGTAGTCGGTAAGTTGCCTTACACAGCACCGGCCGGCGGCCGGTGGGGGGCGATCTCGATCGGAGGGGCAATTGGCCTTCCGTACTGCCGGTACCGGGCGCCGGTTCGGCGCCGGGCGTACCCGGCTGATGCTGCCGGCCCTGGTGGGGCTGGCGTTCCTGCTGGTCGCTTTCCTGGTCTTCACCGCGGTCTACACGAATCTGCTGTGGTACCGCTCGGTGGGCTTCTCGGAGGTCTACACGACGCAGTTGCGCGCCGAGGCCGTGCTGTTCTTCGGCTCGGGACTGCTGATGTCGCTGGTCGTGGGCGCGAACGTGGTGGTGGCGTACCGGCTGCGCCCGGCGTACCGGCCGCTGTCGGTGGAGCAGCAGGGGCTGGAGCGGTACCGGTCGGTGATCGATCCGCGCCGCCGGCTGGTCTCGGCCGGGCTGCTGACGCTGCTGGGCGTGCTGACCGGGTCGTCGGTGGCGGGCCGGTGGCAGGTGTGGCTGGCGTTCCTGAACCGGACGCCGTTCCATGTGAAGGACCCGCAGTTCCATAAGGACGTGTCGTTCTACGTCTTCACCTATCCGTTCCTGCGGCTGGTGCTGGGCGTGGTGTTCGCCACGGTGATCCTGTCGTTCCTCGCCGCCGTGATGGTGCATTACCTGTACGGCGGTCTGCGGCTCCAGGGGCCGGGCGACAAGGCGAGCCCGCCGGCCCGCGCCCATCTGTCGGTGCTGGTGGGGCTTTTCGTGCTGCTGAAGGCGATCGCGTACTGGCTGGACCGGTACGGGCTCGTCCATTCGGAGCGGGGCGTGACGACGGGCGCGTCCTATGCCGACGTGAACGCGCTGCTGCCGGCCAAGACGATTCTCGCGGTCATCGCGCTGCTGTGCGCGGTGATGTTCTTCAGCAACCTGCTGCGGCGCGGCATGATGCTGCCGGGCGTGGGGTTCACGCTGCTGGTGCTGTCGGCGATCCTGCTGGGCGGGGTGTATCCGCTGCTGATCCAGCAGTTCCAGGTGAAGCCGGACGAGCTGGCCAAGGAGCGCAGGTACATCGAGCGCAACATCGAGTTCACCCGGCGCGCCTACGGGGTGAAGGACGCGCAGGTCGCCCCGTACGGGTCGCAGCCGGAGAAGGACCCCGGGAAGCTGCAGGACGAGGCGGAGGGGCTCGGCGGCGTGCGCGTCCTCGACCCGAACGTGGTGGGTCCGACGTTCGAGCAGTTGCAGCGGGTCCGGCCGTTCTACAAGTTCCCCGACACCCTGGACGTCGACCGCTACCCGGTGGACGGCAGGACCACCGACACGGTCGTGGCGCTGCGGGAGCTGTCGGGCGCGCCGTCGGGGCAGCGCAGCTGGGTGAAGGACCGGATGGTCTACACGCACGGCTACGGGTTCGTGTCGGCGTACGGCGACCAGATGGCGCAGGGCGGGAACCCGGACTTCATCACCCGCGACATGCCGGCCTCGTCCGCGCGGCAGATCCAGGTGACCAAGCCGGAGATCTACTTCGGGGAGCGGTCGCCGCGCTACTCGGTGGTCGGGGGGAAGGGCCAGCAGGAGCTGGACTACCCCGACAACAGCCCCGACGGGCAGCAGAGCAACACCTACGAGGGGGACGGCGGCGTCCCGATCGACTCGTTCTTCCACAAGCTGCTGTACTCGGCGAAGTTCCAGGACAAGAACCTGCTGCTGTCCGGCGCGATCAAGAAGAACGCGAAGATCCTCTACGACCGGTCGCCGCGGGAGCGGGTGCAGAAGGCGGCGCCGTGGCTGACGCTGGACGGCGACCCGTACCCGGCGGTGGTGCAGGGCCGCATCGTGTGGATCGTGGACGGCTACACCACGTCCGGCGGCTACCCGTACTCGGAGGAGACGAGCCTCGGGCAGGCGACCCGCGACACCATCACCGACACCCGCTCGTCGGTGGCGCGGCAGGCCGACGACCACATCAACTACCTGCGGAACTCGGTGAAGGCCACGGTGGACGCCTACAGCGGCGCCGTCCACCTGTACCAGTGGGACACCGAGGACCCCATCCTCAAGACGTGGATGAAGGTGTTCCCCGGCACCGTCGACAAGCGGGCGTCCATCCCCCAGGAGCTGGAGGCGCACTTCCGCTACCCGCAGGACCTGTTCAAGGTGCAGCGGAAGATCCTCACCAAGTACCACGTGACGGACCCGTCCGCGTTCTACAACGGCGAGGGGTTCTGGGAGGTGCCGCAGGACCCGACGACCAAGGGCAAGCTGCAGCCGCCGTACTACCAGAGCGTGAAGATGCCCTCGCCGTTCGACGGCTCGACGGCCTTCTCGCTCACGACGGTGTTCAACCCGCGCGACAACCCGCAGCTCGCCGCGTTCATGGCCGTCGACTCCGACCCGTCGAGCAAGTACTACGGGCAGATCCGGATCCTGCAGATGCCGCGGAACGCGCAGCCGCCCGGTCCGGGGCAGGTGCAGAACTCGTTCGAGACGGATTCGCAGGTGAAGAACGACCTGTTCGCGCTGAGACAGGGCGGCACGAAGACCGTCGCGGGCAACCTGCTGACCATCCCGTTCGGCGGGAGCCTGCTGTACGTGGAGCCGATGTACACCAAGGCGTCCGGAGGCAAGGAGCAGCAGCCGTACCCGCTGCTCGGCAAGGTGCTGGTGCGGTACGGCAACCAGGTCGCGGCGGCCGCCACGTTCGAGGACGCGCTGAAACAGGTGCTCGGCGGGTCCGGGACGCCGGCGGTGACGGGCTCGGAGCCGGGGCAGGGCGGGCGGCTGACGCCGCAGGAGCAGCAGGCGATCAACGAGCTGCAGAAGGCCGTGACCGACTACGAGGCGGCGCAGAAGAAGGGCGACTACCCCGGCATGGGCGACGCCTGGCAGCGGATCAAGGAGGCGCAGGAGCAGCTGACGGCCGCCCAGCGGGCCGCCGGCAGCCAGGCGAAGCCGAAGACCGCCGCGACGTCCTCGCCGTCCGGTCCGTCCCCCACCGCCTCGCGGGCCAGCCCCGCCGAGGCGTCGGCCGGCTGACCGCGCCGCCGGGCCCGTGCACGGCCCGGCGGCGCTCTCGCCGGCGGTTCAGCGGCGGCGGTTCAGCGGCGGCGCTTGCGGGCGCGGCCGGTGCGGACGGCGGCGCCGATCGCGGCGACGGTGCGTCCGGCCGCGGTCGCCATCGTGGCCTCCTTGCCGCCGACGCGGCGGCCGACGACGGCGTGCCGCCCGGCCGTCTCCTCCAGCACCGCGCGCAGCGCGGCGGCGTTGTCGTAGGCGGGCTTCCACCCCGCGGCGCGCAGCCGGGCGCAGTCGACCACCCACGGGTAGGCGACGTAGTGCAGGTCGGTGGCGGGCGCCGGGGTCATGCCGAGGCGGTGCAGCCGCTGCGCCATCCCGAAGGTCAGCGCGGCGGGCAGCTCGAAGCTGCGCTTGCCGGTGATCTCGGCGACCTCCTCGGGGCCGAGCCAGCCCTCGCAGCCGACCGCGACCGGCCCGGCGAGGTCCTCGGCGACCACGACCTCCAGCGCGGACGCGAGGTCCTCGATGTGGCAGAACTGCCAGCCGGGCGTGCTGCCCTTCACCGACAGCAGCCGGGGCGCCTCGAAGTGCCGGGTGACCACGGTGTCCACGCCGGGCCCGGCGAGGGCGGCGGGCCGGACGACGGTGATCTCCAGCCCGGGGTGGGTGAGCGGCGCGGTGGCGGCCAGCTCCTCGATCTCCAGGTGGTCGCCCGCGATGCTGACGTCGGCCTCGGCGAGCAGCGGCGCGTCCTCGGGCAGCGGCACCTCGTTCCCGGGCCCGGCGCCGTAGACCATGGCGCTGGTGACCAGCACCACCCGGCGGACGCGGGCCGCCGCGGCGGCGGTGACGACCGTCTGGGCGCCGCGCACGTTGTGGGTGCGGCGCTCCTTCCCGTCGGCGTCCGGGGAGTGGTCGACGTCCAGGTTGACGATCACGTCCACGTCGGAGAGCCGGTTGGACAGCAGCGGGTCCCGGATGTCGACGACACGCCACGTGGCGCCGCTCACGTCGCCGCGGTGCCCGTCGATGGCGACGACCTTGCGGATGTCTTCCCGTTCGGCGAGCCGGGCGGCCAGCAGCCGACCCGCTCCGGAGGCCGCGCCGGTGACGGCGACGACCGGAGCCTTGCTACGCCGAGGGCGAACCTTGCCCGTTGCCACGGAGGTGCCCCCTTCCTTGAGTACGCGACCTTGCCGGGACCGGCTAACGTTGCGGATATGAGCCCATCATGCATCCCAGGGGCGAACCGATGAGTGACACTCCCTTCGGCTTCAACCGTCCCGGCGACGGAGACGACGACCGTCCCCAGGATCCATTCAAGGGCATGGGCGGCGACATGGCGCAGTTCGCCGACATGCTGCACCGGTTCGCGGACATGATCGGCGCGCAGGGGCAGGGCGGCGCGTCCGGCGGGCCGCTGAACTGGGACCTGGCCAAGAACATCGCCCGCCACCAGGTGGTCGAGCAGGGCGACCCGTCGATCGTGGACACCGAGCGGCGCCAGGTCGAGGAGGCGCTGCGGCTCGCCGACCTGTGGCTGGACGAGGGCACGACGCTGCCCGCCGGCATCCGGGCGCCGAAGGCGTGGAGCCGGTCGGAGTGGATCGAGCAGACGCTGCCGGTGTGGGCGAAGGTCTGCGACCCGATCGCGTCCCGCATGGTCGAGTCGATGGGCGGCGCGCTCGGCGGCGGCGAGATGCCCGCCGAGATGCAGGCGATGGCCGGTCCGCTGATCGGGATGGTCAAGCAGATGGCCGGCGCGATGGTCGGCGGCCAGGCCGGGCAGGCGCTCGGCGCGCTGGCCCGCGAGGTGACCGGCTCGGCCGACGTGGGCCTGCCGCTGGCGCCCGACGGCGTCGGCGCGCTGCTGCCCGCAGGGGTCGAGGCGTTCGGCTCCGGCCTGGAGGTCTCCGACGACGAGGTGCGGCTGTACCTGGCGCTGCGGGAGGCCGCGCACCAGCGGCTGTTCGCGCACGTGCCGTGGCTGCGCGCGCACCTGCTCGGCGCCGTCGAGGAGTACGCGCGGGGCATCACCGTGGACCTGTCGGGCATCGAGCAGGCCGTGCAGGGGCTCGACCTGAGCAACCCGGAGGCGCTCCAGGAGGCGCTGGGCGGCGAGATCCAGCTGCAGCCGGAGGAGACGCCCCGGCAGAAGGCGGCGCTGGCCCGGCTGGAGACCACGCTCGCGCTGGTCGAGGGCTGGGTCGACACCGTCGTCAACGAGGTCGCCCACGACCGGCTGCCCAACTCGGTGAAGCTGGCCGAGGCGGTCCGGCGGCGGCGCGCGACCGGCGGCCCGGCCGAGCGGACGTTCGCGACGCTGGTCGGCCTGGAGCTGCGGCCGCGCCGGCTGCGCGAGGCGGCGGCGATGTGGCGCAGGCTGACCGAGGTGCGCGGCACGCAGGGCCGCGACGCGGTCTGGGAGCACCCCGACCTGCTGCCGACGGCCGACGACCTCGACGACCCGGACGGCTTCGTGCAGGGCCGGGAGATCGAGGGGCTGTCCGACCTCGACCTGACCAACCTGACCACGGCCGCCGAGGAGGACGCCCCCGAGGGCTCCGAGGACTCCGCCGCGGCCGCCGAGGCCGACCAGAAGCCGGACGACAAGCCGGACGACGAGCCCGAAGACCCCGGCGAGGGCGGTGCCCTGCCGGGCGACGCGGGGCCGCGGTCGTGAGCGGGACGCGCGTCCCACACGCGTCGCGGGTGAACGGCTGCCGGTACGAGCCGGGCTCGTCCACGAACGTGATCCGGCGGCGGGTCGCGCGGGAGAGCCTGTGCTGGCAGCGGCCCGTCGACCAGGAGCGGCGGCGCCGGCATCCGGCCAGCTCGCCCTACGCCCGCGCCAACCGCACGTGACCGCTCCGTCCGCGACGGCCCCGCTGTACGCCGACGCCTTCGAGGTCCTGTCGACGTGGCGGGCGCCCGACGCGGATCAGGAGCGGCTGCGGCTGGAGTTCCTGGCGCATCTGGCGGAGCACCCGGCGGACGGGATGTGGCGCGAGTGCGCCGAGGCGCACATCACGGCCAGCACGGCGGTGCTCGACGCGTCCCGGTCCAAGGTGCTGCTGACGCTGCACTCCAAGATCAAGGCGTGGCTGCAGCTCGGCGGGCACTGCGAGCCCGGGGACGCGACGCTGGCCGGCGCGGCGCTGCGGGAGGCGACGGAGGAGTCCGGCATCCCGGACCTGCGGCCGCAGCCCGGGCCCGTCCAGCTGGACCGGCACCGGGTGCGCTGCCATCCGCAGGGCACCTGGCATCTGGACGTCCAGTACGTCGTGATCGCTCCCGACGGGGCCCGGCCCGTGGTGTCGGACGAGTCGGACGATCTGGCCTGGTTCCCCGTGGACGATCTCCCGGCGGACACCGACGACGCGCTCCGCCGCCTCGTCGCCCGCGCGATCGGCGGCTAGTGGAGCGGGGAGCCTTCGAGGAGCGCCCGGGTGTTCTCCCAGCCTTCCAGGCCGGGGTCGAGAAGGCGCAGGTCGCCGGGGGTGCGGATGCGGTGCCAGGCGGGCCCCTGCGGGACGAGGCCGGGGCGCGGCGCGGCGGCGCGCAGCCGGGCCAGGGCGTCCGGGACGTCGAGGGCGGCGGCATCGCGACCGGAAGAATCGCGACCGGAAGAGCCGGCGGAATCGGGCGCGGTGGAAAGGTCGTCGAGCGCGGTGGCGAGCCAGCCGGGCAGGGGCAGCCGGGCGGCGAGCGCGACGAGGCCGTGGCCGCCGGTGTCCTGGCAGGCGGCGGCGGGGGCGCTGCCGAGGGCGCGGAACAGCTTGCCGATCAGCAGCGGCGGCAGGTCGGGGGCGTCCGGCGCGATCAGCGCGGCCTCCTCGGCGCCGAGCGCGTGCAGGGCGGCGAATGCGGCGGCGGGAGCGGGTTCGCGGACGATCGGGGTGCCGGGCCAGGTGATCGTCTCGGCGTCGGGCGGGCCGTCCGGGTCGACGACGAGCGCGGCCGTCACGAACTCCAGGCCGGCGGCGACCTCGTAGACGTCCTCGAGCATCGCCAGCCGGAAGCCGGCGTCGTCCACCCCGGGGGGAGCGGCGGACGGGCCGGACGGGTCGAACGGCAGGACCGCGGCGCAGCGGCCCGTGATCTCGGGGGCGGGCGGGTTCCCGGGCAGGGTCACCCGGCGACCTCGTGCGGGAACTCCTCGCCGTGCAGTCCGTCGCCGTGGTGCATGCCGTCGTCGTGGAGGGGCTCCTCGTCGGGCGCGTCCGCCTCCATCGGCAGGTGCGCGGCGGCGGCGACGCCCTCCAGGTACCCGCGGGCCCGGTCGGCCTTGGGGTAGTTGCCGACGAGCTGCCAGAAGTCGGCGCCGTGCCCGGGGATCAGCAGGTGCGCCAGCTCGTGCACCAGCACGTAGTCGACGACCCAGGACGGCATGCCCCGCAGCCGGGTCGACAGCCGGATGGTGCCGTCGTCGGGGGTGCAGGATCCCCAGCGGGTGCGCTGGTTGGCGACCCAGCGGACGCTGACCGGGTCGGCGCGGCCCGCCAGGTAGCGGCGGGACAGCTCGTGAGCGCGCGACTGGAGGGCGGCGTCGGAAGGGCGGCGGCGGCGTTCGCGCTCCTCCAGCCGTTCCAGGATGGTGGCGATCCACTGTTCCTCTTCGGCCTTGCTGAGCCTGGAGGGCACCATCACCACCACCTTGTCCCCGTCGCGGTAGGCGGACACGGTCCGACGGCGCCTGGTGCTGCGGCGGACCTCAACGTTAGGGGGCACGGCGCAACCGTACCCAAAATTTTGCGTCCTCCACAGGGGGTGTTTGACGTCAGCCCAGGTCAGAGCCCATCTTTTGCTCGACTCTCAGGTACTTTCCACAAGCTGTTCAAGCGCCGGTGAAGCGCGGGGCACGCTTCTCCCTCTGGGCGGTCAGTCCCTCGGTCATGTCCTGCGACGCCATGGTGACGGGTTGTGCGAGCGATTCCCAGCGCAGCGCGGCGTCCATGTCGGCGTGCCCGCCCTCCGCCAAGGCGACCTTGGTGAGGCGGGTCGCTATGGGCGCGTTCGCGGCGATCCTTTCGGCGATCTTCAACGTCTCCCCCAGTACGTCCTCGCGCGGGAAGGCCCGGTTGACCAGGCCGTGCCGCTCGGCCTCGGCGCCGGTGAGGACGCGTCCGGCGAGCAGCATCTCGCGGGCCAGCGGCAGCCCGGCGACCTCGGGGAACAGCCAGGTGGCGGCCATGCCGGGGTGCAGGCCGAGCGCGGTGAACGGGGCGAGCAGCTTGGCGTCCTCGGCGGCGTAGCGCAGGTCGCAGGCGAGGGCGAGGCACAGCCCGGCGCCGACGGCGTGCCCGTTGACGGCGGCGATCGTCGGGACTTCGAGGCTCCGGACCGTCAGCCACGTCCGGTAGAACTCCAGCATCCGGTCGCGCAGCGGGGGGACGGCGACGGAGTTGGTGTCGGCGAGCCAGGAGAGGTCGCCGCCGGAGCTGAACGCGGTGCCGGCCCCGGTGAGCACCACGCAGCGCAGCCCGGTGTCGCCGCGCAGGTCCGCGACGGCCGCCTTGTAGGCGGCGGTCATCTCGTCGGACATCGCGTTGCGCCGGCCGGGGTCGTTCAGCGTCAGGACGGCGACGCCGTCGGGGCGGCGCTCGACCCGCAGCGGAGCGGACTGTTCTCCGGACATGGCTCCGCACCGTACCGTGCGGCGCCCGCGCCGCGCTCACGCGCCCCCCGCAAGCGTGCCGACCGGGCCGTGTCCGGCCGCGCGACATGCGTGAGAAAGCGCACACTTACCAAAGGTCCGCAGGTCACGGTGTTTCGCCTCGCCGGGCTCCCGGATTTGCGGGCCGGTCGTTGTGGCGCGAACGACAGCCGATCACCGACAATGGTCCGCGTGAGCGATCTTCCCCGCCGCGCGGTGACGCGGTCAGCAAAGCTGGCGTCCCTCCCCCTCGGCTTCGCGGGGCGCACCGCGCTCGGCATCGGGAAGCGGACCATCGGCCGGCCCGCCGAGGCCGTCGCCATGGAGATCCAGACGCGCACCGCCGAGCAGCTGTTCAAGGTGCTCGGCGAGCTCAAGGGCGGCGCGATGAAGCTCGGCCAGATGCTGTCGATCTTCGAGGCGGCGCTGCCGCCGGAGATCGCCGGGCCGTACCGCGCCACCCTCACCCGGCTGCAGGAGGCCGCTCCCCCGCTGCCCGCGTCGACCGTGCACAAGGTCCTCGCCGAGGCGCTCGGCGCGGACTGGCGCGACAACTTCGAGTCGTTCGACGACAGGCCGGCCGCCGCCGCGTCCATCGGGCAGGTGCACCGCGGGGTGTGGGCCGACGGCCGCCCGGTCGCGGTGAAGGTGCAGTACCCGGGCGCCGGCAAGGCGCTGATCAGCGACTTCAACCAGCTCGCCCGGCTCGGCCGGCTGTTCGGCGTCCTGATGCCGGGCCTGGACGTCAAGTCGATGCTGGCCGAGCTGAAGGAGCGGGTGGTCGAGGAGCTCGACTACACCATCGAGGCCGAGTCCCAGACGATCATCCGGGACGCCTACCTCGACGACCCCGACTTCTCCGTCCCCGAGGTGATCGCCCAGTCCGGCGACGTGCTCGTCACCGAGTGGATGGACGGCACCCCGCTGTCGAAGATCATCAGCGACGGCGACCAGGAGACCCGGAACCACGCGGCGCTGCTGTACTGCCGGTTCCTGCTGTCCGGGCCGAAGCGGTCCGGGATGCTGCACGGCGACCCGCACCCCGGCAACTTCCGGCTGCTGGACGACGGCCGGCTCGGCGTCCTGGACTTCGGCGCCGTCGACCGCATCCCCGGCGGCTTCCAGCGGCGGCTCGGGCTGCTGCTGCGGATCGGCACGATGGCCGACATCGACGAGATCGAGGACGCCCTGCGCGACGAGGACTTCATCCGCGAGGGCGTGGAGGTCGACGCGGAGGAGCTGCAGGCGTTCCTCGCCCCGATCACCGAGCCGTTCGTCACCGAGACCTTCAAGTTCAACCGCGAGTGGCTGCGCGACATGGCCGCCCGCGTCACCGACCTGCGGCCGACCAACATCGTCCGGCAGCTCAACCTGCCGCCCGAGTACGTGATCATCCACCGGGTGCTGTCCGCCGGCACCGGCGTGCTGTGCCAGCTGGAGTGCGAGATCCCCGCCCGCGCCGAGTCGCTGAAGTGGGTGCCCGGCTTCGCCGACGACGAGGACGGCGAGCTCGTCACCGGCTAGCACCACCGCAAGGACGACGAAACGGGCCCCGCCCGCGCTGATGAGGCGCGGACGGGGCCCGTTGCGGTGCGTCCGGCGAGTGGGTCGCCGGACGCACCGGTGTCCGCCGGGAGGCGCGCCCCGGTTTTCAGGTGGCGCCCGCCGAAACCATCCAAGAAGCGGCGGGCGGACGGCCTGCGACCGGCGGACCGGGAGTGGCTCATCGGTGGGTCATCGGTGGTTCCTCGACACGTGCACGTCGGCGTCGCGGGACGCGGTCGGCGCGAGCAGCACGCGCCGCACCCGCGACGCCCTCGTCTGCGCCTCCCGGCGCGCGCGCCGCAGGGCGCGCACGCGGGCGGCCAGCTCGTCGGGCACCGCCACGGGTATTCGCTCCCGCGACAGGTCCTGGCTGAGCAACGTCATCTCGTTCTCCCTCGCCGCCCGCGGGCGCGGTCCCCGCGCGGGGACCGCGCCTGCGGGTTCGATCCGGCTGATCGTCGGTGCGGTCGGCATCAGGGCCTCACACCGCCGCCTCGTCCGGGAGCGGGTGCTTGCGCGGGCGGCCGCGGGGCCGCTTGCGCGCGACGATCACGCCGCGGACGAACAGCTCACCGCCCCAGACGCCCCACGGCTCCTTGCGCTCGAGGGCGCCGGCGAGGCACTCCTTGCGGAGCGGGCACTCCAGGCACAGCGCCTTGGCGAGCTCGACGTCGGCGGGCGCCTCGGCGAAGAACAGCTCGGGGTCGGTCCGGCACGGCAGAGTGAGGTCCTCCTCGCTGATCGCGAGAGCCCCCTGCATCACAGTCACCCTTGTTCCTCTCGTTGGATCTCAACGGGCGTGTCGGTTGGGTCGTCCGGGCAAAAGAGAAGGCCGCGGATCCGGTGTCGGATCCGCGGCCTGGGGGCTTGCCGGTGTCTTGCTAGACCGGTCGCCTCCAGGGATACGGACCCGACACGCCACCCTGCGGGGTGGCGCCCATGTGGGCCGTGGCCGGAGCCTGGGAGGTCATGCCTTCGGATGCGAAGACACTCCGCCCCTGCTCGTCCTGGATTCGCTGCTCGATGCGCAGATCACGTAGATCGCGCAGACGGGTGCCGTCGACGCGGAGCCTCCGGCCGGCCGCATTGGCCGACGGGGCGACGCCGAGACGCGCCGGGCCGCCGGGCTTCACGCCGAGCGGGGTCCGGAAGCACGAGACGGAATACGCGTTCGAGGCGCCGGGGCAGGCCACGGTCCAGGACGACAGTGATTTCATCGACGTGTTGATCACCGGACTGCACACCACCTCTCTGGCTCCTCGGGCCGGGCCGGCGGATTCAAGATCCACACCGGTCGGCCGGTTGATTGCTCGCGACGAGCGTACGGTGCTTCCGCCGAAGCAGGCAAGATATTTTTGACCTGCGGTTTTGTGGGTGACTTCACCCTCGCTCCCCGGAACCGGCGCCGCCGCCGCGGCGTCGAAACTCCCGGGAGCGCCTTACAAGACGATCATCGCATACGGGACGCGGCGCGTCCCGTCACCGCTCCCGGCCGGAGTCGGACACGCGGACGAGCCCCTCCTGCATCACCGACACCACCAGCTCCCCGGAGCGGGTGAACACCTGCCCGCGGGCCAGCCCGCGGGCGCCGCCCGCGAACGGGGTGTCCTGGTAGTACAGCAGCCAGTCGTCGGCGCGGAACGGCCGGTGGAACCACATCGCGTGGTCCAGGCTGGCGCCCATCGTCCGCTTGTCGCCCCAGGCCAGCCCGTGGTTGAGCAGCACGGTGTCGAGCAGCGTCATGTCCGAGGCGTAGGTCATCAGGCACACGTGCAGCAGCGGGTCGTCGGGCAGCTCGCCGATCACCTTCAGCCACACCACCGACTCCGGCGAGGCCAGCGCCGGGTCCTTGGCCGCCTCCCAGGTCAGCGGCGTCGCGTGCCGCACGTCGAACGGCCGCCGCTCGACGAAGGCGCGGGCGCCGGCCTCACCGAACAGCGGTGTGAACCGGGCCAGCGAGTCCGGCAGCGTCTCGGGGTCGGGCGCGTCGGGCATCGGCGCGTGGTGCTCCGGGCCGTCCTCGACGACCTGGAACGACGCCGACAGCGTGAAGATCACCTTGCCGTGCTGGACGGCGCTGACGCGGCGGGTGGTGAAGGACCGGCCGTCGCGGACCCGGTCGACGGTGTAGACGATCGGGACGAGGGGGTCGCCGGGCCGGATGAAGTAGGCGTGCAGCGAGTGCACCGGCCGGTTCACCGGAACGGTGCGCCCGGCGGCGACCAGCGCCTGCCCGGCCACCTGGCCGCCGAAGACACGCTGCCGGCGCTCCTCGGGGCTGCGGCCGCGGAAGATGTCGTTCTCGATCTGCTCGAGATCCAGCAGGTCCAGCAGTGCCTTCAGGGATTCGCTCACGACCGCCAGTCTTCCGTATCGTCCCTTGTGACGGGGCTCTCACCCCCGCGCCACACCCCCCGCCGAGGCCCCCTCAGACCCCGCACAGCTTCAGCACGGCCTCGCCGTAGCGGTCGAGCTTGACCCGGCCCACGCCGGGGATGCGGGCGAGCTCCTCCACCGACTCGGGGCAGTGCTCGGCGATCGCCTGCAGCGTCGCGTCCGTGAACACCACGTAGGCCGGGATCCGCTGCTCCGCCGCCATCTCGGCGCGCCAGTCCTTCAGCGCGATGAACAGCTCCTCGTTCAGCTCGGACGGGCAGTCCTCGCAGCGGCCGAGCTTGCGTTCGACGGCGGCGGTGAGCGGCCGCCCGCACACCCGGCACGGCTGCGGGCCCTTGGCGACGCGGCGCTTGGCGCGGTCGACGCGCGCGGGCATGTGCGTGGTGGTCTTGTCGGTCAGGCCGTCGAGGAACCGGGACGGGCGGCGCAGCTGCGACCCGCCCGGCGAGCGTGCCAGCGCCCACGACAGCGCCAGGTGGACGCGCGCGCGCGTGATGCCGACATAGAGAAGCCGACGTTCCTCTTCGACCTGCTCGGGCGTCTTGGCGTAGATGATCGGCAACGTGCCCTCGGCCAGGCCCACGAGGAACACCGCGTCCCATTCCAGGCCCTTGGCGGCGTGCAGCGAGGCGAGCGTGACGCCCTCCAGCGGCGGCGCGTGCTGCGCCGCGGCCCGCTCCTCCAGCTCGGCGACGAACTCGGGCAGGCCCGCCTTCGGGTCGTCGGCCGCCATGTCCTCGGCGAGCTGCGCCAGCGCCGCGAGGGACTCCCAGCGCGCGCGGGCCGCACCCGCGCCCTCCGGCGGCTGGTCGGAGAACCCCGCGCCGGACAGCACGTGCCGGACCGTCATGATCAGGCCGGTCCCGTCGGTCTCGGCGTCCGCGCCGGCCCGTGCCGCGCCGCGCAGCCGGACGACCGCCTCGCGCACCTCGGGCCGCTCGAAGAACCGCTCGGCGCCGCGCAGCACGTAGGGGACGCCGGCCGCCGCGAGCGCCGACTCGTACGTCTCGGACTGGGCGTTGATCCGGAACAGGATCGCGATCTCGCGGGCCGGGACGCCCTCGTCGATCAGCTTGCGGGCCCGCCGCGCCGTGTCGTCGGCCTCGGCGACCTCGTCGTCGTACTCGTTGAACACCGGATCGGGGCCGCTCTCGCGCTGCGCGACCAGCTCCAGCTCGTGCCGGTCGCCCCTCGCCTGGCCGATCACCCCGTTCGCCAGCCGGACGACCTGCGGCGTCGACCGGTAGTCGCGGACGAGCTTCACGACCTTCGCGTCCGGGTGCTCGCGGGTGAAGCCGAGCAGGTAGGACGGGCTGGCGCCGGTGAAGGAGTAGATCGTCTGGTTCGGGTCGCCGACGACGCACAGGTCGTGCCGGCCGCCGAGCCAGGCGTCCAGCAGCATCTTCTGCAGCGGGTTGACGTCCTGGAACTCGTCCACGACGAAGTACCGGTACTGCTCGCGGACCTGGCCCGCGACCTCGCGGTGCTCGGTGAGCACGGCGGCGGTCAGCTCCAGCATCCCCTCGAAGTCGAGCAGGTTGCGCTCGCGGCGCAGCTGCTCGTACATCGCGTAGACGCGCGCCACGTCCACCACCTCGGTGGACGGCTTGCGGGCCGCCCGCACGACGGCGGCGGGGTAGTCCTCGGGGCGGTTCTGGGTGACCTTCGCCCACTCGATCTCGCCGGCGACGTCGCGCAACTCGGTGCGGCCGAGCGACAGCCCGCACATCCGCGCCGCGTCCGCGACCAGCTTGATCTTCGAGTCGATGATCTTCGGCGGGTCGCCGCCGACGACCCGCGGCCAGAAGTAGCTGAGCTGGCGCAGCGCCGCCGCGTGGAACGTGCGGGCCTGCACGCCGGGCGCGCCGAGCTGGCGCAGCCGGCCGCGCAGCTCCCCCGCCGCGCGGGTGGTGAACGTCACCGCGAGCACGCGCTGGGGGGTCACGACGCCGGTGTGCACGGCGTAGGCGATGCGGTGCGTGATGGCGCGCGTCTTGCCCGTCCCGGCGCCCGCCAGGACGCACACCGGCCCCTGCACCGCCTCCGCGACCGCCCGCTGTTCGGGGTCCAGTCCCTCCAGCACCGACTCAGCCACCATGCCTCCATACTCCCAGCAAGTCCCGACCGTATCGGCCCGCCTCACCAGTTGTGGACGGACCGGTGCGGCCCTGCCGGACACGCCCCCGCTCGCGGAATGCGGGAGGGGTATCTAGTGTTCTTCGGGAGGCGAGTTCCACAGATCGTCCGAACGAACGAGGGAGACGACGTACCGATGGCGACGCCGACGACCGACCGGGTCGAGGGCCCGACCGGCCAGCTCACCATGTACACGACGACCTGGTGCGGGTTCTGCCGGCGGCTGAAGAGCCAGCTGGCCCGCGACGGCATCGAGATGGTCGAGGTCGACATCGAGCGCGACCCGAAGGCCGCCGAGTTCGTCATGAGTGTCAACGGCGGCAACCAGACGGTTCCGACGATCCTGTTCCCGGACGGCTCGGCCGCGACGAACCCCAGCGCGAAGGAAGTCAAGCGCCGCTTGGCCGAACTCGCCAGGTAGGACGAAGCGAAGGCCCGCCGACCACGCGGTCGGCGGGCCTTTCGCGTCCCCGCGTGCGAGGGCCGGCCTGTCAGAACGCCGGCATGCCGGGGAGTTCGCCGCCGTACCAGCGCATGATGAGCTGGGCGGCGATCGACAGGACGCCCGGGGCGACGATCTCCCCGGCCTCGATCGCGGCGCGCAGCTCGTCGCGGGTGTACCAGGCGGCGTCGAGGATCTCCTCGGGGTCGGGGCGCAGGGGGACGGTGCCGTCGGCGGTGGCGGTGAAGCCGAGCATCAGGCTCTGCGGCAGCGGCCACGGCTGGCTGCCGAGGTAGCGGACGTCCCGGACGGCGAGGCCGACCTCCTCCTCCACCTCCCGCGCGACGGCCTGCTCCAGGGACTCGCCGGGCTCGACGAACCCGGCGAGGATCGAGCGGCGGTCGGCGGGCCACTGCGGGCCGCGGGCCAGCAGGATCCGGTCGTCGGCGTCGGTGACCAGCATGATCACGGCGGGGTCGACGCGGGGGAAGTGCTGCGAGCCGTCCTGCGGGCAGACCCGGACGTGCCCGGCCGCGGTGACGGCGGTCTCCGCGCCGCAGCGGGGGCAGAACCGGTTGGTGCGGTGCCAGTGCTCCAGCGCGACGGCGTGCGTGAGCAGGCCGGAGTCGCGGTCGGGGAGCACCGCGCCGACGCGGCGCAGCCCGGCGGGCGCGGCGCCCTCGATCACGGGCAGCTCACCGGGCACGCCGAAGTAGGCGGTGCCGTCGTCGTCGACGCCGAGCAGCCAGCGGTCGCCGTCCGGGGCCCGGTCCGGGGCGAGGAGCACCAGCGCAGGTTCCGGTTCGTGGGTGACGAGCGACCGCCCGTCCTGGACGACCAGGACCCGCGTCCCCGGGTCGGCCCATGCCGCGGCGAGCCACGCGTCGTCGCGCCGCTTGAGCGCGACCCGGTCGAGGGTGCCGCGCGCGAGCGCCAGCCATTCGAGCGGTCCTTCGGTCACCGTCATCGGGCTCCTCTCTTCCGGCGATCCTGCACGGCAGGTTCAGCGGAGTGCGGTGGCGAGTTCTTCCCACAGGTAGGCGGCGGCCTCGGCGCCCTTGAGCAGCAGCGGGATCTCGACCTTCTCGTTGGGGGCGTGGATCCGGTCGTCGTCCAGGCCGACCGCGACGAAGATCAGCGGCGCTTCGAGGACGTCGGCGAGGTCGGCCTCGGGGCCGCTGCCGCCCTCGCGGGTGAACAGCACCTCGCGGCCGAACGCGCGCTCCATGGCGCGGCGCGCGGCCTTCACGCCGGGCGAGTCGATCGGCGAGAAGCACGGCCGGACGCCGCCGCCCGGGATGTGCACCTCGGCCTCGACGCCGTACGGGGTGTTCGCGGCGACCCAGTCCCGGAAGGCCTGCTGCACCTTGGCGGGGTCCTGGCCGGCGACGAGCCGGAAGGAGATCTTGGCGTGCGCCTCGCGCGGCACGATCGTCTTGCCTCCGGGGCCGGTGTGCCCGCCCCACATGCCGTTGATCTCGGCGGTCGGCCGCGCCCAGACGCGCTCCAGGGTGGTGTAGCCCTTCTCGCCGTAGGCGGCGCGGCTCTCGCCTGCGGTGCGCAGCCATTCCGCCTCGTCGAACGGGAGCTTGGCGAACAGCGCGCGTTCCTCGTCGGTGAGGGGGACGACGTCGTCGTAGAAGCCGGGCAGGGTGACGCGGCCGTCGGCGTCGTGCAGCGCGGCCATCATCGTCGCCATGGCGTGCAGCGGGTTGGGGACGGCGCCGCCGAACGAGCCGGAGTGCAGGTCCGAGGACGGCCCGCGCAGCGTGACCTCGCCCTCGGTGAGGCCGCGCATGCCGGTGCACATCGACGGGACGTCCGCCGACCACATGGTGGTGTCGCTGATGACGACGGCGTCGCAGCCGAGCCGCTCGCGGCGTTCCCGGAGCAGGTCGGCGAAGTGCACCGAGCCGGACTCCTCCTCGCCCTCGACGAGCATCTTGATGGTGACGGGCGGGGCGGCGGCGCCGGACGCGGCGAGCCCGGCGCGGATGCCGAGGGTGTGGAAGAACACCTGGCCCTTGTCGTCGGACGAGCCGCGCCCGATGAGCCGCCCGTCCCGCTCGACCGGCTCGAACGGCGCGGTGTCCCACTCGTCCAGCGGTTCGACGGGCTGCACGTCGTGGTGCCCGTAGACCAGCACCGTCGGGGCGTCCGGGTCGGCGGCGCGCCATTCGGCGAACACCGCCGGCAGGCCGGGCGTCTCCCAGATCTCCACGGTGGGGAACCCCTGCCCCCGCAGGTACTCCGCGAGCCATCCGGCGGACCGCCGCACCTCGGTGGCGTAGGCGGGGTCCCCCGACACGGACGGGATCGCGAGCCACTCCTTGAGGTCGGCGACGAACCGGTCGCGGTCGGCCTCGATGTACTGGATTACGTCGTCCACCTGCATGCCCCTTCGCATGTCGTACTGTCAGGCACTGTATGGGATCCCGGTCCCCCGTCCCCCAGGAGGCGCTTTGATCCTCATTGATCCGCCGCTGTGGCCCGCGCGCGGGCGCGTGTGGTCGCACATGGTGAGCGACGTGTCGTACGAGGAACTGCACGCGTTCGCGGCGGGTCTCGGGATGCCGGTGCGGGCGTTCGACCGCGACCACTACGACGTGCCGTCCGAGCTGTACGAGGCCGCAGTCTCGCAGGGGGCGGAGGCGGTCGGCTGCCAAGAACTGCTTTTGCGTCTGACTCGTGCAGGGTTGCGGCGCCGGAAAGCGGTGCGGCGGCGGGCCGCCGGGGGTCTCGGCGTGGGTTAGGCGTTGAGGAGCATCAGCTCCGTCTCGATGTTGCGGCGCGCCCGCTCCTCGTAGCGTTCGCGCGCGGTGGCGGTGTGGAAGAGGCGGGGAAGGGCGAGGAGGCCGTTGAGCACTTCGGCGCGTCCTGCGCGGAAGAGGTCCTCGGGGACGAACGCGTACTCCTCGCGGACGGCGGCGGCGTAGGCGGCGTACCGGTCGGGATCGGCGCCGAGGACCGCGAGGTCGGCGTCGCAGAGCACCTGGCCGCCGCGGTCGCCGGGCTCGGGCGCGTGGGTGACGGTCAGCTCCACGAGCCGGACGACCTCGTCGACCGTCGCCGCGGAGAGGTCGGTGTCGGCGAGCATGCGGGCGGCGAGGCGGGCGCTGCGCTCCTCGTTGTCGGCGCGCTCGGGGTCGTAGACGGCGTCGTGGAACCAGGCGGCGAGCCGGACGGTGTCCGGGTCGAACGCGCCGGGGGCCGCGGCGTCGCCGGCCAGCTCGTCCACGAGGTCGAGGACGGCGGCGAGGTGCTCGCGGGTGTGGTACTTGCGGTGCCGCTCGCCGTAGCGCCTGTCCAGTTCCACCCCGATGTGCCGGGTCTGCGGGCCGGCCAGCGCCACCCACCGCTCGACGAGGTCCATCCGTGCGTCCACGCGGACCATCCTCCCGGATCACCGGACGCGGCGGGACACGCGGTGCCATCGTTCTTGCCTGAGGCCCCGGGCGGCGCCACTATGGTGACGGTTGCGAGTTAGGCAAGGCTTACCTCACCAGACTCACTGGAAAGGCCGTCCGTGGCCGCCTCCCTCTACGTGGTCGCCGGCAAGGCGACCGACTCGGTGACGCACGGGTTCCTGCCCGCCGCCGCGCGCCTCGGGCTGGACGCGGTCCTGCTCACCGACCGTCCCGCCGCCCATGAGAACGCCGCCGGCCGGGTCGTGGAATGCGACGTCTCCGACTTCCGCCACATCATCGACCGGGTCGAGGGCGAGCCCGCCGGGATCTTCTCCAACAGCGACTTCCTGCAGGCCCCGGCCGCCTTGGCCGCCGCCTACTTCGGCCTGCCCGGCAAGGACTGGCGGGCCGCGACGCGCGCCAAGAACAAGGCGCTGATGCGCCGGCACCTCGCCGCGCTGGACCCGGTCTTCTCGTCGGACGCCTGGCATGTGCCGCCGGACGCGCCGTACCCGCTCGTCCTGAAGCCGCGTGAGGGCGTGGCCAGTGAGGACGTGTTCCTCGTCCATGACGCGCGCGAGCTGGAGATGCGGCGCGCGGATATAGCGGCACGCCGCAACGACCCGCTGGTGGCCGAGGAGTACCTGCCGGGGCAGTTGCACACGCTGGAGACGCTCGGGGACGGGCGGCGGCTGCACGTCCTGGGCTCGTACCGGACGACCCTGTCCCCGCCGCCGTTCTTCGTAGAGGAACGCCTCGAATGGGCGACCCCGCCGCCGGAGACGCCGCAGATCCTGGCGCAGCTGGACGCGCTGGGCGTCGGGTTCGGCGCGTGCCACACCGAGTTCGTCGTGCACGAGGGCCGCGCCCGCATCATCGAGGTGAACTACCGGCTCATCGGCGACCACTGCGACTTCCTCCTGGCGGACCTGTTGGGCATCCCCTTGTTCGAGCGGATCCTGGACGTCCATCTAGGGGAGCCGTTGTCGCTCGACGTCCCGTCCGTGCGGGGGCATGCCGTCGCGGAGGCCGTCATCGCGGATCGCGCCGGAGTCCTGCGGGCCGCGCCCGGTCCGATGGAGCTGCGCGACGGCACCGTACGGCTGGCCTACCGCCCGCAGCGCGCCGTAGGCGATTCCGTCGCCTTGACACGCACGAACCGCGACTACTTGGGGACCGTCCGCGCCATCGGTCCGGCGCAAGACGAGGTGGAGGCTGCGCTTACGCGCTTCCGCTCCGCGCATGACTGGACCATCGCGTGACCGATGTCGACATCGAGGGCCCGCTGGCGGCCCGGGTTCTGGACGCCCTGCTCCGGGAGGACTACGGCGGGCTGCGGCGCTTCGTCGACGACCGGACGCTCGCGCTGCCGGGCCGCTCGGTGCGGCTGGTCGACGCCGACCCGGTCTTCCTGTCCGAGCTGTGCGTCGACCCTTCGCAGAAGCTGGCGTTACACGACGTCTTCGCGGTGGTGCGGCATGTGGCCGATCCCCGGGACGACACCGAGGCGTTCGAGCGGGAGTGCCTGGACGCCCTGGCGACGGTGAAGCTCCACAACGACGCGCGTCCCGCCGTGCACCGGCGCCTGGCGCGGATACCGGACGAGCTCAGGACGGGCCCCGGGACCTTCTACGAGAGCCTCGCCGCCTACAACGACCATCCCGTCCACCCGACGAGCCGCTGCCGTTCCGGGCTCAGCATGGCCGACCTGAGCCGCTACGCCCCCGAATTCGCGCCGGCGTTCCCACTGCGGTGGGCCGCCGTCCGTGGCGCGACGCTGGTGGGCGAGACGCCGATCTGGTGGCCCGCCCCGGACGATGTGGGGCTGCGCTCGGCGGACGCGCTGTTCCCCGTTCACCCGCTGGCCGTCCGGCTGGTACGGGACGAGCCCGCCGCAACCATGGCACCGGAACCGTACCTGCAAGTGGCGCCGACGCTCTCGATGCGGACGGTTGCGGCGGCGCCGCTGGAGCACGTGAAGGTGCCGCTGCCGACGAGCACGCTCGGCCTGCGCAACCGCCGCACGATCGTCCCCGGCACCCTCCCGGACGGCGCGCTGGTGGAACGGCTCCTGCGGCGCGTCCTCGACCGGGAACCGCACCTGCCCGTACTGCTGGCCGACGAGCAGACCTACGGGCACGCCGACAACCCGCTTCTGGCCTACCTCGTGCGGCGTTTCCCACCGGAAACCGCGCGGGCGCACATCGTCCCTATCGCGGCCTTGCTGGCGCAGGCTCCGGACAAGGGCCATGTCATAGAGCGCTGGGACGTGGAGCCGCTCTTCGAGGCCTACCTGTCGGCGCTCTTCTCGTGGAACGTCACGCTGTTCCGCTACGGGATCGCCCTGGAAGCCCACCAGCAGAACGTCGCGCTCGTCCTGGACGACGGCCCGCCGCGGCTGTTCGTCAAGGACAACGACGGGGCGCTCATCGACCCCGCCCGGCTCCGCGAGCGCCTCGGCCCGTCCCCCGGCGCCGACCCCCGCGACCTCGGCGACCGGCGGATGGTCACCGCCGACCCCGGCGCGCTCGCCCGCGTGTTCGTCACGATCACCCTGCACCTGTGCGCCGCGGCGCCCGCGCTCGGGCTCGCCGAGCACGGCCTGCTGCCCTGGCGCACCGGCCGCGCCATGATCCGCGACCGGCTCGACGCGGCGCTCGGCCCGCCGGACGCGTTCCTGCGCTCGCGCACGCTCGACGCCGGCGCGCTGCCGGGCAAGGCCATGGTCACCGCCGGGACCCTCGTCGACAAGGCCAGGACCGGCGCCGCCGACATCAACAAGCACTACGGCCCGCCCGGGCCGAACTACCTACGGGATGCGACGTGCTTCTGACCGAACGGGCCCTGACGGCCGACGACGCCACCTCCACCGCGCTGCTCAACTGCCTGATCCGGGAGGTGTGCGGGCCCGAGCAGCAGGTGTGGCCGGACGGCGGGCACCTCGTCGCCCGGCTGCCGCGCGCCGGCGTCGTGCTGCGCACCGGCCTCGCCCGCCCGCCGGCCGGCCCCACCTACCGCCTGGCGCCGCCGTACGAGGAGCGGCGCGACGACGCGTGGATCCCCGCCTCCTGGGACCGCCTCGCCGACCTCGTCGCCGGAGAGCTCGAACTGGCCACGGGACAGCCGAACCCGGAGTTCCTGGCGCAGGTCGACGACAGCCACAGCGCGCTGGCCGCCATCCTCGCCGCGCGCGACGAACCTCAGGGCGACCGGTATCTGGAATCCGAGCAGTCGCTTGTGGCGGGCCACCGCTTTCATCCTTCGCCGAAGTCCCGGCAGGGGTCGCCCGCCGATTGGCTCCGGTACGCGCCCGAGACGAGGGCCCGCTTCCGCCCGCATTGGCTGGCCGTGCGGGACGACATCGTCGCGGAGGAAGGCGATCCGGAGGCGTTCGCGGCGTTGGGCGGGCCGTCCGTGCCCGGTTGCCGGACGCTTCCCGTCCACCCGTGGCAGTTCTCGCTACTGGCGGGCAATCCGCTGCTCAATGACGCGCTGGCGCGGGGGCTCGTCCGCGACCTGGGGCCGTCGGATGTCGAGGCCGTGCCCACGTCGTCCGTCCGCACGGTGTACCTGCCGGACGCCGACCTGTTCTGCAAGTTCAGCCTGGACGTGCGCATCACCAACTGCGTCCGCAGGAACGCCTGGTACGAGCTGTCCGGTGCCGTCGCGTTGAACGAACTACTGCCCGGTGTGTTCACGTCCCTGGGCGCGACGCTCCTCGCGGAGCCCGCCTACCGCAGCGTCGCCCTCGCCGACCGCCGCCTCTACGAGGGCCTTGGTGTCATCGTTCGGGAGGGCGTGAAACACCTCCCCGGCACGCCGCTGCTAGCGGGCGCACTGGCCGACCCGTACAACACCCTCCTGGACGACCTACCGGCCCTGGCGACTCCCGACGGCGCCCTTGCGTGGTGGAACGCCTACGTCGCCCACGTGGCTCCCCCTGTGCTGCGGGCTTATCTCGAACACGGCGTCGTCCTGGAGCCGCACCTCCAGAACGTCCTCGTCTGCGTCGACCCGGACGGCATGCCCGTCCACGCCGCGTTCCGCGACCTCGAAGGCACCAAGCTCACCGCCGGCCGCTGGGACCTGTCGCACCTGCCCGCCCGCGTCGCCGAAAGCCTCACCTACGCCCCCGCGCACGGCTGGAACCGCGTCGTCTACTGCCTGCTCGTCAACCACCTCACCGAGACGGCGGCGGCCGTCGCCGACCTGCATCCCGCGCTCGAACCGGACCTCTGGGCGGCGGCCCGGACCCATCTCGCGTCCCTCGACCACCACCCGCAGGTCAGGGCCCTGCTCGCGGGCGTGCCGCTCCCCGCGAAGGCCAACCTGCGCACCCGCTGGTCCCGGTCGGCCGACCGCGGCGCCGCCTACGTCCCCGCCCCCAACCCGCTCTCCGCACCGCTTCCGCTGTGAACCTCGACGACCTCCCCGGCCTCGACCGCCACCCCGCCTACGTCTACGACCTGCCCGGCCTGAAAACCCACGTGCAATCCATCCGCGCCGCTCTCGGCGGCACCGAACTGTTCTATGCCGCCAAGGCCAATCCCGACGCCGAAATCCTCCGCACCCTCGCACCGCATGTGGACGGAATCGAGGTCTCGTCGGGCGGTGAACTGACCCACGTCCGCGAAACCCTTCCGGAGGCCCGCATCGCCTTCGGCGGTCCCGGGAAAACCGGCGAGGAACTGGCTCTCGCCGCCGGAATCGACCGCGTCCACGTGGAAAGCCCAAGGGAACTCGACCGGCTGCAAGGGCCCGCGAACGTCCTCCTCCGACCCAATCTCCCTTTCCGAGTTCCGGGCGCAGCCCTCACCATGAGCGGTCCCTTCGGCATGGACGAGGACGCCCTCGACGCCTGCGCCGCACGAATCGCCGAGAACCCGCACATCACCCTCCGCGGCGTCCACGCCCACCTCGCCTCCGGCCTGGACGCCCCCACCATGCTCGACCTCGCCCACCAGGTAGCCGAATGGGCGATCCCCTGGCTGAAAACCCATGGTGTGGACGATCCCGAATTGAACATCGGCGGCGGAATGGCCGTCGACTACACGTCACCCGCCACCCGATTCGACTGGCCCGTATACGGCGCCGGACTGGCCGATATCCCCGCCCGCCTCCGCATCGAACCCGGCCGCGCCGTGACTGCCTACCACGGCTGGTATGTCACCGATGTCCTGGACGTGAAAACGACGCGAGGCGAGACCTACGTCATTCTCCGAGGCGGCACCCACCACCTCAGAACCCCGGTGACGAAAGGCCACGACCAGCCTTTCCACGTCCTCACCGCGAAGGGGCCTGAATCACCCGCGACCCTGGTCGGCCAACTCTGCACCCCGAAGGACGTCTTCGCCCGCGGCGTCTCCGTCCCGCCGCTGCGTCCCGGCGACCTGATCGCCTTCGCCATGGCCGGCGCCTACGCCTGGAACATCTCGCACCACGACTTCCTCATGCATCCCAAACCCGCGTTCCACTACCTCCGCTAGGGTCACGGTCCGTGGCCGACATTTACGACTTCTTCCTGGCGATCAACCTGCGCGGGCTGCCGGACGCCGAGGTCGCCGAACTCCGCTGGCACCTCGGCCTCGGCCCGCAGCCCGAGGACCTGACGATCCCGATCGACTTCTCCGAGGTCGTCGTGGACGACGACGGCGAGCCCGCGGTCGTCCTGACCCCCGAACCCCAGCTCGCCCAGCGCGGCCCGGGCTGGAAGATCGGCGGCGCCCTCTTCGCCGCCCTGGAACCCCGCGAGAACGGCGGCTGGGCCCTGACCGCCCGCCAGGAGCTGCACCCCGACTACTACGACCATGTGGACCCGCTCCTCGAATGGCTCGGCGCCCGCGCCGACCACGACCACGTCGACCCCGACGGCACCACGAGGAGCGGAGGCGACGGGGACTTCGTCGGCTACGAGCGCTGGTACGAGGACGCCACGATCGAGCGGCTCCTCGTCATCGAGGACTTCAAGATCCTCCGCCGCTGACGCGGGGCGTGCCGTCCCAGCGCCATTTCGTGAGGCGGGTTTGGCCGGGCAGGTCGCCGCGTCCGGTCGACCAGAGGAGCGTCGACCAGGGGTCGGCGGCGTCCGGGGCGTCCGGGAACAGGCGCTTCAGCACCTTGGCGCACAGGCCGGCGGGCGGGTTCCAGGGGAGGCCGAGCCCCTGTGCGACATCGTGGATGTGGACGAGCGTCTCCACGATTCCCATGGCCGCGAAGCCTTCGGGGTCGGATGTCCCGAAGACGTGGTGGGCGCGGGCGTCGGGCGGCGTCGTCCGCACCAGTGCGACCAGCATCGCGCCGCACGCGTCCAGCACCTGCAACAGGCCGTCGGGGCCCGCGTCGCGGTCGGCGTACGTGACGTTCGCGGGGCCGCCGGGGCGGCGGCTCTCCCACAGGAACGGCACCTCCCGGCCGGCCGGCCGTGCTCCGAGCTGGGCCGCATAGGCGAACAGGTCGTCGCTCAGATGCTCGACGGTCTCCCAGCACGTCCATTCCAACGTGCCCGCCTTGCCGTCCCACGCGTCGGGCGGCGCCTTCCGCAGCACTTCGATCGCCGACCGAACAGCCCGCTCCAGGTCGTCCGCTGTCACCATGTCACGCATTCCACGACGGTACTGGGCGGCAGGCGCCCGGCCGGTGGCCGGGCATGAGCGGGCGCGGCGGATTAGGAATCATTGGCGCGGCAACGTATGTCGCTGGGCGATGCGAGGAGGATCCGGTGATGGAGCGGATGCGGTCGGTCGTGAAGGCGGGAGCGCGGGCGACGCGGGCCGTGCGGGACACCGGGATCATGCATCCGGTGCGGCCCGATCGGGCGGCGCGGCTGCTGTTCCCCTACGTGCGGTTCGGGCCGGTGCCGGCGACGGTGGGCGCGATGGCGGCGCTGCGGTTCCCCGGCCGGACGGCGCTGGTGGACGAGCGGGGCGCGCTGACGTACGCCGAGCTCGAAGAGCGGGCGGCGTCGCTGGCGACCGCCCTGCGCGACCGGGTCGGCGACGGCAGGATCGGCGTGCTGTGCCGCAACCACCGCGGGTTCGTCGAGGCGGTGCTCGCGGCGTCCCGGCTGGGCAACGACGTCGTGCTGCTGAACACCGACTTCTCCGCGACGCAGCTGGGACAGGTCGCCGAGCGGGAGGGCGTCGAACTGCTCGTCCACGACGAGGAGTTCGGCCCGGCCGTGGACGAGTCGGGATTCGCGGGCGCCCGGGTGCTCGCGTGGACGGACGCCGGCGCCGGAGAGTCGATCGACGCGCTGGTCGCCGCCACGGAGGCCGAGCCGCTGAGCCCGGACCGCACCAGCAACGTGATCGTGATGACGTCCGGGACCACGGGCACGCCGAAGGGCGCGCGGCACGACCTGTCGATGGCGTCGCTGCTGCCCGCCGCGCTGAGCCATCTGATGCGCGTCCCGGTGCGGTCGGGGGCGCCCCTCGTCATCGCACCGCCGCTTTTCCACATTCTCGGTTTCGCGTACACGGCGGTGGGGCTCGGGATGGGCATGCCGCTCGTCCTGTTCCGGCGGTTCGAGCCGAAGGACGTGCTGACGGCCATCGTGGACTGCCAGGCGGAGACGCTGGTCGCGGTACCGGTCATGCTGCAGCGGATCCTGGACGCCGCGAAGACCAACCGGCAATGGACGCCGTCGCTGCGCGTCGTCGTGTGCGGCGGGTCGGCGCTGCACCCGCACCTGTCCGAGGCGTTCATGGACGAGTTCGGCGACGTGCTCATCAACGTCTACGGGGCGACGGAGACGGGCTGGGCGACCATCGCGACGCCCGAGGATCTGCGGGCGGCACCCGGGACGGTCGGCCGGCCGTCCTTCCGGCTCACCGTCAAGATCCTCGACGAGGACGGCAACGAGGTCCCGGCCGGGGAGACCGGCGAGATCTACACCGGCGGCGGCCTGCGGTTCGCCGGGTACACCGGGGGCGGCGGCAAGAAGGTCCGCGACGGCCTGACCGGCACCGGCGACCTCGGGCATTTCGACGCCGAAGGGCGGCTGTTCATCGACGGCCGCGCCGACGACATGATCGTCTCGGGCGGGGAGAACGTGTTCCCCGGCGAGGTCGAGAGCCTGCTCGGCGAGCATCCGGACGTCGCCGAGGTGACGGTGAAGGGCGTCGAGGACGAGAAGTTCGGCCAGCGGCTCGCCGCCTACGTGGTGCGCGCGGAAGGCTCGCAGGTCACCGAGGACGACCTGAAGGCCCACGTGAAGAAGCACCTGGCCCGCTACAAGGTGCCGCGGGACGTCCATTTCGTCGGCGAACTCCCCCGAACCAGCACCGGCAAGGTCCGCTCGAAGGCGTTGGACGGCTGAGGAGCGGGCGGGAGCGGCGTCCGGCACCAAGGCCGCGGGCCCCGGACGCCGCGCTCTCGGTGCTAGGCGGCGCCGGCGCGGTTCTTGGCGGCCATGCAGATGCGGGCGAGGTCGTTCAGGGCGTCGGCGCGGCGCTCGTCGAGGGTGCGCCGGTCGCCCGGGCCCGCCTCGGCGAGGGTGTCGATGACCAGGGAGAACACCGGCCACTCCGCGGGGCCGATCGCGCCCTGGAAGTCGATGCCGTCCTCCAGGTCGTCGAGGTCGAGGTTGCGGGCGAAGGTGGCCAGCGCGGCCTCGGCGGCCACCACGCCGATGCGCATCGCCAGCGCGGCCGGCTCGCGATCGAGGGGGCGCACGGTGCTAGAACCCATGTTCGACAAGATAGAACACATGAGCGACGCACGTCGAACATTCACTCGAAAACATTCGAGCAAAACGCGCGAATCAGCCGGCTACGGCGTGCTGGAACAGGTACGAGTGCGTGAAGTGCAGCTCGCCGTTCTCGCGGCTCGGCCGCATTCCGGTGGCGGGGCCGCCGGCCAGTTCCTCTTCGAGTTCGCCGCGGATCCGCGCGGCGGCGTCGGCGGGCGTCCGCGACAGCTCCAGCCACGGCTCCAGCGGGCGGGTGAAGTCGATGCGCCGAGACCGCTTCACTTCCGCGCCCGCCTCGGTGACGAGGCCCGCGATCTGCGCCTCGGTGAGCATGGTGCCGTGCGAGGGGTCGCGGAGCCGCTCGATCCGGTCGGGGTCGCCCTCCAGGCCGTCCGGCCGGACGAGGTCGGCGATGATCAGCGCGGCGCCCGGCCGGCTGACCCGGGCCATCTCCCGCACGACGGCCTCCGGGGCGGCGACCTGGTGCAGCGAGAAGCGCGTCACGACGAGGGTGAAGGAACGGTCGAGGTAGGGCAGCGCGGTCGCGTCGCCCTCGGTGAAGGTGACGTTGGTGAGGCCGCGCCGGTCGGCTTCGCGCTTGCCCTCCGCGAGCATCGCGGGGGTGAGGTCGAGGGCGGTGACGTGCCGGACGCGGTGGGCGATCGCGAGGGAGACGATCGCGGTGCCGGCGGCGATCTCCAGGACGTTGTCGTCGAGGTCCAGTTCGGGATCCATGAAGCGGACGAGGTCGTCCAGGTGCCGGGTGAACGCGACGTTCAGCCGGGGGTCGGAGAACCCGGCCGCCTGCTTGGAGAACTCCCGTACGACCTTGTCGCCATGGGTCACCGTCACGTCGCCTCCCTCGTAGCGTTCCCCGGATCATCCCTGAAACGGGGTGCGGTGAACAGAGGCAGTGACACTCTTCACTGACGGACGGTAAGCACGCGTCACGCAGCCGGGACGGTTTCCAGGAGGGCGGCGAGGCCGGCGGCGTCGAGGAGGTCGGCGGGCCGGACGGTGGTGTTCGCGCCGACGTAGTGGAACGCCGCGCTGACCTCGGCGACGTCGACTCCCGCGAGTTCCGCCCACGCCAGCCGGTACGCGGCGAGCTGCACGGACGCGAACCGGGCGTCGTCGCCGGACGGGGGGCGGCCGGTCTTCCAGTCGACGACCTCGTAGCCGCCGCCGCGCCGCCGGAACACCGCGTCCATCCGGCCGCGGATCAGCCGGTCGCCGATGATGGTCTCGAACGGCACCTCGATGTCGAGGGGTTCGCGCGACGCCCACTCCGACTCCTCGAACCTCTCCTGGAGCCGGATGAGGTGGGAGTCGTCGGCGGCGCCCTCGTCGGCGGCGCCGGGCAGCTCGTCGGGGTCGATGAGGCGCTGCTGCCCCCAGCGGCCCTCCAGCCAGGCGTGGAACGCGGTGCCGCGCCGCGCGTACGGGGCGGGCGGGCGCGGCATCGGGCGGCGGATCTGCCGGGCGAGTACCGCCGGGTCGCGGGCGAGCGACACCAGCGACGACACCGACAGGTGCGCGGGGAGCTCGACGAGGAGGCCGTCGCCGCCGCGTCCCCGGTCGCGTTCGGCGAGCAGCAGCTCGACGTCGCGCGCCCACGCCGTCATGCGGCCCCGGTCGGCGTCGGACAGGCCCTCGTCGCCGGCCCACAGCCGGTTCCGCCCGGCCATCGCGTCCTCGACCATGCGGGCGGCCTCGACGACGGCCTCGTAGCGTTCGCGGGCGGACGCGTCGGACTTCCCGCGCTCCCCCGGCGCGGCGGGCCACTGCGCCTCTTCGGGGTCGGCGAGCAGCGGGTTCGTCTCGCCCTCCTCGGGCGGGTCGGCCCACACCGCGACCGTCCCGGCGCCGGCGAGGCAGACCGCGCGCACCTCCTCCAGGAACGGCGACGGCCCGAGCGGGCGCCCCGACGATCCCCACCAGTACCCGGTGGTGATGAGCAGGCTGGACGCGCGCGTCACCGCGACGTAGGCGAGGCGCCGCTCCTCGCGCAGGTCGCGTTCCGAGCAGGCCTGGTCGAACGCGGCGAGGTCGTCCTTCTCCAGGCCGTTCAGCGGCGGCAGGTCGGCGCGGTCGCCGCGGAGCATGAACGGCAGGACGCGCGGGTTCGCCGTCCAGCGGGTCGCGTTCTGCGGCGGCGACGGGAAGATCGAGCCCTTCGCGGGGCCGCCGTTCTTCTGCGGCACGTACGACAGGCCCGGGACGACGACGACCGGCCATTCCAGGCCCTTGGACGCGTGGACGGTCAGCAGCTTGACGCTGTTGGTCTCGCCGACGCGGCCCGCCTCCAGGCCGAACTCCTCGGTCTCGGCGGCCTTGAGGTAGGCGAGGAACGCGCCGAGCGTCGGGTCCTCGGCGTCGCCGGCGAAGGTGGCGGCGGCGTCGATGAACGCGTCGAGGTCGGCGCGCGCGGTGACCGGGTCGAGGCCGGACCGGGCGGCGACCTCGATGTCCAGGCCGAGCGCCCGCTCGACCTCGTTGACCAGGTCGGGCAGCGGCAGCCCGACCTGGCTCCGCAGCGTCCGCAGCTCGTCGCGCAGCCGCCGCAGCCGCCCGTATCCCTCCGGCGAGTAGGCCTCGGGGGCGCCGAGGTCGTCGAGCGCGTCGACGAGGCTGCCGGTCTCCTGGTTCAGCTCGCTGACCAGCTGCCGGAGCGGGTCGTCGCCCGTTTCCTGTGCCGGTTCGCCGCTCTCGGGCGGTTCCTCCGCGGCGGTTTCGGGCGGGGTGACGTCGCGCGCGGACTCCTGCGCCAGCGCCCGCGCGCGCCGTCCGAGCGCGACCAGGTCGCGGGGGCCGAGCCGCCAGCGCGGGCCGGTGAGGAGGCGGGCCAGCGACGCGCCGGACGTCGGGTCGTGCATGACCCGCATGGTCGCGACGACGTCCTGCACCTCGGGGACGGTCAGCAGCCCGCCGAGCCCGACGACCTCGACGGGGATACCTCGCGCCTCCAGCGCCCGCCGGATCAGCGGGAACTGCGACCGCTTGCGGGCGAGGACGGCGACGTCGGAGTACTGGAGCGGCTCGGGCTGCGGGCCGCCGTCCGGCGAGACCGCCGGGTCGCCGGCCATCAGCCCGGCGATGCGCCCGGCGATCCGGTCGGCCTCGTCCTCGACGGTGGGGAACAGCGCGCACTCGACGCGCCCGCGCCCCTCCCGTCCGGCGCCGGGGACGAGCCGCGGCACCGCCTTGGTATCCGCCCGCAGCTCCTCCTGGATCTTCGCGGCGGCTTCGAGGATCTGCTCCCCGTTGCGGAACGACCGGCTCAGCTGCACGACCGGCGCCGGCACCGGCCGCCCCGACCCCACAGCAGGCTGCAGCGGGAAGTCATAGGCGAACCGCAGCAGGTTCCCGGCGCTCGCGCCGCGCCACCCGTAGATCGACTGGCAGGGGTCGCCGACCGCCGTCACCGGATGCCCGCCCGCGAACAGCGACTTCAGCAGGACGAGCTGCGCCTGGCTGGTGTCCTGGTACTCGTCGAGCAGCACCACGGAGAACCGGGACCGCTCGATCATCCCGACCTCGGGATGCTTGTAGGCGATGCGCGCGGCGAGCGCCATCTGGTCGCCGTGGTCGATGACCTCGCGGTCGGCCTTCGCCCGCGCGTACTTCTCGATCAGCGGCATCATCTGCTCGCGGACGGCCTGCTTCGCGAGGATGTCGCGCTGCGCCTTCAACGGCTTCTTCACCACGGCGAACCGCTCGTCCAGCCACGTGCCGACCTTGCGGACGTCGTCGGCGGTCCGCAGGTGCTCGGACAGGTCGCCGGACAGCTCCATGACGGCCTTGGTGACGGTGTCGGGCTGCCATTCGATGCGGTCCATCGGCCCGTCGTAGGCGTCCACGACCCGCGAGCAGATCTGCCACGCGACCGCCGGGGAGATCAGCCGCATCGTCGGCTCCAGCGCCTCGCGCAGCGCGTGGTCGCCGAACAGCCGCGCCGCGTACGAGTGGTACGTCGACACCATCGGCTCGCCGTCGAACAGCGCCTCGCCGCCGAGCCGCTCCAGCTCGTCGCCGGGCAGCACCTCGCGCAGCTTGTCGAGCCGCTTGCGGACCCGCACGCCCAGCTCGGCGGCGGCCTTGCGGGTGAAGGTCAGGCCGAGGACGCGCTCGGGCCGCACGAACCCGTTCGCGACCAGCCACACCACCCGCGCGGCCATCGTCTCGCTCTTGCCCGACCCGGCGCCCGCGATCACCGCCATCGGCGCCATCGGCGCCTCGATCACCCGGGCCTGCTCCTCCGTCGGCTCCGGGATCTCCAGCAGCCGGGCCAGCTCCCCCGGCGAGATCACCTCGCTCCCGTCACCCGGGCCGTGATCGGATGCGAGCACGGCTCTGGGCGGCCGTCGCTTGCGCGGCGGCGGTCCCGGTCTTCCACGCCAGGCGTGGCGCCGGGTTCCTGCTTCGCAGGTGTCAGCCCGGCCGGGCCGGGTCTCATGTCACCTCCACAGGCGTTTACCCTCTCCGCCCCACTGGCGGCGAGCCCGAGCAGATTCCGCGCGGCGTTGACGTCCCGGCCCAGGACCAGGTCGCACGCATCACAGCGGAAGGTGCGCTCGGACAGCGGAAGGCTTGGCTTTCGCTCACCGCAACCCGAGCAGGTCTTCGACGACGGGTACCAGCGGCCCGCCGTGATCAGGCGGCCGGTGTTCCATCCCGTCTTGTACTCCAGCATCCGCCGGGCGGCCCCGAACGAGGCATCGGCCACACGCCGGGCCAGCCGCCGGTTCGCCAGCATCCCCAACACGTTGAGATCCTCCACCACGACGATCTCATAGCGGGCGGCCAGCATGCTGGTGGCCTTGTGCAACGCGTCGGCACGGACGTTGGTGATGCGGGCGTGGTGGCGGGCCAGCCGCGCGGCCGCCTTGGCCCGGTTGGCCGACCCGCGCTGCTTGCGGGAGCAGGCCTTGCCGAGGCGCTGCAGTTTCCGCAGCCCCGCCCGCAGCGACTTCGGACCGTCGAGCTCGATGATCGCGCCCCGGTCGTCCACGGCGGTCAGCAGGGTTCTGACCCCCAGGTCGATGCCGACGGCGCCGCCCGGCCGGGCATGCCGTTCAGGAACGTCACGGTCGACCTGCACGGTGAACGACACGTACCAGCGGTGTGCGATCCGCGACACCGTCGCCGACAGGATCCGCGCCGTTCCGTTCTCCAGGCGGCGGGCCAACTTGCGGGTGGACTCGTGCGTGGCGATCGCACCCATGCGCGGCAGCGTCACCGTCCGCCCTGAGCACCGCATCACTCCGGCTCCGAAGCGGAAGGAGTCGCGGCACCGGCCGCGCTTCTTGAACCGGGGGAACCCCAGGCGGCGTCCCCTGCGGACACCGTTGCGGGAGGCGACGAACTCGCGCAGCGCCCGGTCCAGGTCACGGAACGCCTCCTGGTAGACGCACTTGGAGTGCTCGCCCCACCACCCCAGCGCGGGGTCGCTCTTCTTCACCCGATTCCACAGTCGGTGCAGCTCGATGCCCGACCACCATTTGCCTTCGGCGTCGTAGCGGTCCCGGCAGGCGGTCAATCCCCAATTCCACGCGAACCGCGCCGCACCCGCGTGCGACCGCAACACCCGCTCCTGCCGAGGGGTGGGGTCCAACGCGAATCGGTACGCCTGCGTGACCTTCACACTCCGCACCGTAGCCGCGTCCTCTGACAGAACCTGGACGCCGCCTGCGGGGAGGTCCGCAGAGGTCCTCCGGTTCATGTACGTTCGCCCACCAGCCGCTCCCCCGAGCTCGTCACCGCGGGGTGAGACGGCCCCCGCGCCCGTCAGTGTCAGTCGCCTACCTGTCCGCCCTCGTCGTGGACGGGACAGCAGGAGCGTACGGGACACGTCCGACACTTGTCGTTCGCACGGGCCTGGAAGACGTCGCTGGCCATCCCGCTCGCGACGATCTCGACCAGCTTCTTGGGCCATTCGGGGTCGTCGTCCTCGGCGGGCGGCGGCTGCTCCTGCTCGCGGGCCTTCGCGGTGAAGGCGGCCTTGCCGACCTGGATCAGCTTCGCGCCGCCCGGCTCGATCAGCCCGTGCCGCTCGAACGCGCCGAGCATCACGGCGTACTGGTAGACGCCGAGCTGGGGGTGGCGGGCCAGGTCGTCCTTCGGGACGGCCGTGGACGAGGTCTTGATGTCGATGATGACGGCGCGGCCCTGCTCGTCGCGTTCGGCGCGGTCGATGCGGCCCTTGATGACGACGCGGCCGAGGTCGACCTTGAAGGACTCCTCCAGCGCGACGACCTCGTTGGGGTTGTCGCGGTGCCAGGTGAGGAACTTGTCGACCATCGCCGTGGCCTGCTCGCGCTGCTTCTCCGAGTACCAGGAGCTGCGGAAGTCCAGGTCGTTCCAGATCTCGTCGAGGCGCTCGGCGACGTGCACCTCGCTGACGCCGTCGTCGGCGCCCGCCATCTCGGCGACCGCGTGGATGACCTTGCCCATGGTGCTGAACTCGTTCGGGCCGCCCTCCTGCGCGCCGACCGCCGACGCCAGCAGCCAGCGCAGCCCGCAGGTGGTGAACGCCTCGACCTGGGACGGGGAGATGGTGATCTGCTCGTCCTCGGTGAACGCCGGGCCCGGGTCGGACAGGGCGGTGATCGCGTACCAGTTCTCCGGCCGCGCGCCCCGGACGCCCGCGCGCGCGAGGCGGGCGAGGTGCCCGGCGGCGGCGCGGCGCAGCGGCTCGGGGCGGGTCGGGTCGGACACGACCGACCGCAGGTCCGCGACCAGCGCGGACAGCGACAGCCAGCGGGTCTTCTCGTCGAGCTGTGATTGCTCGATCGCGCCGGGCAGCAGTTCGTTGAGGAACCGGGACGGCCGTTCCTCGGTGTCGTCGCCGCCGACCGCCGTCACCACGAGCCGCTTGCGCGCGCGCGTGACCGCGACGTAGAAGAGGCGGCGTTCCTCGTCCAGCATCTTCGCCGCCATGGACGCACCGGCCGCCGCGTCGGAGTCGGGGGCGGCGCCGGCCGCGTGCTCGATCAGCTCCTCGACGCCCAGCAGTGAGCCGCGCAGCCGCACGTCCGGCCAGACGCCCTCCTGGACGCCGGCGACGATGACGACGTCCCACTCCAGGCCCTTCGACCGGTGCGCGGTGAGGATCCGGACGGCCTCGCCCTCCGGCGCCTGCTCGGCGAGGGTGTCCCCGGCGATCTCCTGCGCGGCGATGTTGTCGACGAACAGCTCCGGGCCCGCCTGCGGCAGCCGGTCGACGAACCGGGCCGCGTGGTCGAACAGCGCGACGACGGCGTCCAGGTCCCGGTCGGCGGACGCGCCGCGCGTGCCGCCCTTGACGCTCTGCTCCAGCAGGACGTCCGCCTGGCCGCTCTCCTCCCACACCGCCCACAGCACGTCCTCGGCGGACCCGCCGTCGTGGACGTTGCGCCGCGCCACGTCGATGAGGTGCGCGATCCGCTCGGCGGGGGCGCGCACCTTCTCGTGGACGGGCACCAGCTCGCGCGGGTCGTTCACCGCCGCGACCAGCAGCTCCCCGAGCGGGCGCTGCCCGCCCGACAGCTCCTCCAGGTCGCGCAGCGCGCGTTTGAGGCGGCGCATCGCCAGCGCGTCGGCGCCGCCGAGGGGGCCGGTGAGCAGGTCGTCGGCGACGACCTCGTCCAGGTAGCCCTTCTTCAGCGCCGCGCGCAGCAGTATCAGGAACGGGCGGACGGCCGGCTCCTGCATCAGCGGCACCTCGTCGCCCGCGACGACGACCGGGACGCCCGCCTGCGCCAGCGCCCGCCGCAGCACCGGCACCTGCCGGACGGCGCTGCGCACCAGCACCGCCATCCGCGACCACGGCACGCCGTCGAGCAGGTGCGCGCGCCGCAGCTCGTCCGCGACCAGTGCGGATTCCTGGCTCTCGGAGTCGGCGATGACCGCCCGGACCTCGCCCTCTTCGGCCTCGTCCGGCGTGAGCAGGGCGCGGTGCTCGGCGGCGTTCCCGGCGGAGCCGGCGGGCAGGCGGCGCGCGATGCGGCGCGACGCCGCCAGGATCTCCGGGCCCATGCGGCGGCAGGTGCGCAGCGCGACCACCGGCGCGGGGCGTCCGTCCAGCGTCAGGAAGCGGTTCGGGAACTCCTGGATGCCGCGCACGTCCGCGCCCCGGAACCCGTAGATCGACTGGTCGGGGTCGCCTACCACGACCAAGTCGCGGCCCTCCCCCGCCAGCAGGTGCAGCAGCGCCTCCTGCGCCGGGTCGGTGTCCTGGTACTCGTCGACGAACACCACGTCGTAGGAGTCGCGCTCGCGGATGCGGACCTCCTCGTCGGCGAGCATCCCGGCGGCCATGTAGATCAGCTCGCCGTAGTCGTAGGTGGGGACGGGGTCCAGCAGGAACCGCTCGACGTACCGCTCCATGAACGCGCCGATGGCGGGCCAGTCGTCGCGGCCGCGCATCCGCCCGAGCGCGACGAGCTCCTCGGCGGTGAGCTGCCGCTCGACGGCGCGCAGCGTGAAGTCGCGCAGCTCCTCGGCGAACCCGCGCGTCGCGAGCGCCGCCCGCAGCCGCTCCGGCCAGTCGCGCGCGCCGTCCGCCAGTTCCCCTTCGAGCAGCCGCCGCACTTCGAGGAGCTGCTCCGGACCGGACAGCAGCCGGGGCGCGGGCTCCTCGTTCAGCACCGCGTCCCGCCGGATCAGCGCGTAGGCGTAGCTGTGGAACGTCAGCGCCAGCGGCGTCCGGGTCGTGCGGTGCAGCCGCCCGGTGATCCGCTCCCGCAACTCGCCGGCCGCCTTGCGGCTGAACGTGAGCACCAGCACCCGCTCGGGGTCGACGCCCCGGTTCTCGATCCGGTCGACGACCGCCTCGACGATCGTGGTGGTCTTGCCGGTGCCGGGCCCGGCCAGCACCAGCATCGGCCCGCCGGCATGCTCGACGACCCGCCGCTGCTGCTCGTCGAGCAGGGGCGGGACGGCCCGCGCGGGGCCCGCGCGGCGCACGAGACGGTAGGAAGCAGGCGGCACAACAGTTCATTGGAACAGATCACCGGGGCTCCTCGGACCACAACGCACGCATGTCGCGAACGTGACGCGACGGGGAACGCGTGGGACGCGGGGCTCGGCAGCCTGCACAATCGCGGCCCGCCGCGATGTGCGGTCTTCCGTTGCGGCCCGCGCAACCGATCATGGAGAGTCGCCCCACCCCCGTGCACGGAACGCGGACGGCCGCGTCCCGGGGAGGTGGGAGGTCTTCACCCTTTGTCGCCTGCGCACTGGATCTATCTCCTGGGCCTCGCCGCCCTCATCGCCACCGTGGTGGCGCGCAAGAACGTCGTGGGTCTCGCGGTCTGCGGGACGTTCGTCACGGCACTCGTCTACAGCGGCAGCGTCACGACCGGGATCGCGGCCGTGTTCAACGCCGGGATCGTCGCGGCCCGCGAGCTGCTGCCGATCTTCCTCATCATCGCGATCGTGACCGCGATGCTCGGCGCCATGCGGGGGCTCGGCGCCGACCTGATGATGGTGCGGCCGCTGCAGCGGCTCGTCCGCAACGGGCACGTCGCCTACCTCGTGCTCGCCGTCGTCACCTACCTGCTGTCGATGTCGTTCTGGCCGACGCCGGTGCTGCCGCTGATCGCGGCGATCCTGCTGCCGGCGGCGGTCCGGGTCGGGCTGCCGCCGCTCGCCGCCGCCATCGCGATCGCGATCACCGGGCAGGGCATGGCGCTCAGCTCCGACTACATCATGGGCGTCGCGTCCGGGCTGTCCGCGCAGGGCGCGCACGTGCCCGCGGGCGCGATCGCCGACCGCGCCCTGATCATCTCGCTCATCGCGGGGGTGGTCGCGCTCGGCGTGTCCTATCTGCGCGACGTCCGCACCAAGCTGCTCGACCCGGTGGTGGCGGCGGCCGCGACGCTGGACCTCGCCGCCGCCGGTGACGGCGACGTCCGCGCGGAGGCGCACGGTGAGACGCGCCGGGCGGCCGGCGGCGAGGACGGCGGAGGCGCGACCGCGACCCTGACTGCGACGGGCCCCGCCGGCCCGGACGAAGAGCCCGCGAAGCCCGGCGTGCGCGCCCGGATCGTGGCGGTGGCCGTGCCGCTGGCGTTCGCCGTGCTGCTCGCCGTCATGCTCCTCGGCCGGTTCACCTCCCTCGTCCCCGACATCGACGACGGGCAGGGCGCGCCGCTCGTCGGCGGGACGGCGGCGCTGGCGCTGGTCGCCGTCGCGGTCGTCGCGGACCGCCGGAACTGGCTGCAGAGCTGCGCCGACCACTTCACCGACGGCGTCGGGTTCGCGTTCCGGACGATGGGCGTCGTCATCCCGATCGCCGGGTTCGTCTACGTGGGCCTGTCGGACTACTCCGCCGAGATCCTCGGGATGCCGGACGGCGCGAAGGGCCCGGCGCTGCTGCTGGACGCGATCGGGCACGTCCAGGACCACATCCCGCACGTGCCGGTGTTCGCCTCGTTCGCGATGCTGCTGGTCGGCATGGTGATCGGGCTGGACGGCAACGGCTGGCCCGGGCTGCCGTTCACCGGGTCGCTCGCCGGGGAGCTCGGGCACGCGGCGGGCGCCGACCCCGCCACGCTCGCCGCGATCGCGCAGAACGGCGCGAGCTGGACCGGCGGCGGCACGCTCGTCATCTGGTCGTCGCTGATCGTCGTGGCGGGCCTCACCGGCGTCCCGGTGATCGACCTGGCCAGGCGGTTGTTCGTGCCGGTGGTGTCGGGCCTGGTCGTGGCCACGGCGGTCGCGGCGGTGGCGCTGTGAGCGCGGCGCGGGACGCGGTGGAGACCGCGGATCTGGTCAGGTCGGGTGCGCTGGCGGCGCGCGAGGCGGTCCGCGCGGCGCTGGACCGGATCGCCCGGCTGGACGGGGATCTCGGCGCGTTCGTCCACGTGGACGCGGAGGGCGCGCTCGCCCGTGCTGCCGGGATCGACGCGATGGTGGCGCGCGGCGAGGATCCCGGGCCGCTCGCCGGCGTCCCGCTCGCGGTAAAGGAACTGCACGCCGTCGCCGGATGGCCGTACGCGATGGGCAGCGTCCTGCACGCGGACCGCGTCGCCGACCACACCTCGACGATCGTCGCGCGGGCGGTCGCGGCCGGGGCCGTCCCGGTGGGGCTCACCGCGTCGCCGGAGTTCGGGCGGGCGTCGTTCACCGCGTCCGTCCTGCACGGCGTGACCCGCAACCCGCACGCGCCGGATCTGACGCCGGGCGGGTCCAGCGGCGGGTCGGCCGCGGCGGTCGCGTCCGGCATGGTGCCGGTCGGGACCGGCACGGACGGCGCGGGCTCGCTGCGCATTCCGGCGTCCTACTGCGGGCTCGTCGGGTTCAAGGGGACGTACGGGCGCGTCCCGCGCGGGCCCCGGCACCGCGGCACCGCGGAGAACGACCACTACGGCGTCCTCACCCGCACGGTGCGCGACACCGTCCGCTTCCTCGACTGCGTCTGCGGGACGGACGAGTACGACCGCGCGTCGCTGCCCGCCCCGCCCGTCCCGTTCGAGACGGCGATCCGGGACGAGGACCTGCGGGGGCTGCGGGTCGCGTGGTCGCCCGACCTGGGCGGCGCGCCCTGCGATCCGGAGGTGGCGGCGGTCGTCGAGGACGCGGCGAAGGCGTTCGTCGCCGGCACCGGCGCGCGGGAGGTGCCCGCCGGGGTCCGGCTGGAGTCCTGCGGGGCCGCGTTCCGGACGCTGTCGGTGCCGGACGTCCACGCCGAGCTGCGGAACGCGCCGGGCGACCGGCTCGGGTCCGTCCACCCGACCGTCCGCCGCTACGGCGACGCGGCGCAGGCGTTGGACGCGGACGCGCTGGTCGACGCGCACGAGGCCCGCGCGCGGCTGGTGGAGACGCTCGCCGAGGCGTTCGGCCGGTTCGACCTGCTGCTGACCCCGGCGACGCAGGCCCCGGCGTTCCCGGCGGAGGGGCCGATGCCCACCGAGATCGCCGGGCGCCCCGTGGACCACTGGGGCGCGCTGGCCGTCACGTTCCCGTTCAACCTGTCGGGGCATCCGGCGGTGTCGGTGCCCGCCGGGCGGGCGGGCGGCGCCCCGACCGGCCTGCAGATCGTCGGGCGGCGCCACGAGGACGCCCGCGTCCTCGCCGCGGCCGCGGCCTTCGAGCGCCTGCGCCCCTGGCCGGCGCCCTGACCGTGCCGGGCCGGACGGCGGCGCGCGTCGCCGCCCGGCCCGGCCGGATCACGCGGTCGCGATCTTCTCCTGGAAGGCGCGGAGGGCGGCGGCGCCGACGGCCTTGTCCTGGTCGCCGTTGCCGCCGCTGACGCCGACCGCGCCGACGACCTCGCCCTCGTGCACGATCGGGAAGCCCCCGACGAAGATCGCGAACTTGCCGGGCAGCATCTGGTTGATGCCGAACGCCTCGTTGCCGGGCAGCGCGGGCCCGTTCGGCGGCTCGTTGAACTTGTGGGTGTCGCGCTGGTGGCCGGCCGCGGTGAACGCCTTCGCGATCGCGATCTCGACGCCGGTGAGGCGGGCTCCGGTCATCCGGTGCAGCGCGATCGGGTGGGCGCCGTCGTCGGCGATGCAGATCGTCTGCTTCACCCCGATCCGCCGCGCCTCCTCCTCGGCAGCGGTCAGCATGACCAGGGCGTCTTCCAGGGTGAGCCGGTGAACGGTGTGCACGGGACCTCCGGTCGTCTCGGGCGGGAAAAGCCGTCCCGGAAATGCCCTCGCCGCCGATTCCACGGCGGCGGACATTGGGTATTGCCGGAATCGGAATTGTCGCGCAGGATGTGGCTGACGGATAAAGCGCCGGCTCCCACCGTCCGCCACGATCTCCTTCATGTCCCGTCAGTCTCGGAGGACCGCCGTCTTCGGGGCTATGTACACTCTGCCGAACGATCCGGACGGGATGTGGGCACATGGCACAATCTCCAGCATCCGCGACGACCCCCTCCGCCACCGGCGCGGGCGACCAGGTACCGGTGCGGACCCTGCTCGCCGAGCCGCTGCTGCGGGGCACCCTCATCGCCGGCGCGTCCGGGCTCGACCGCGGCGTCGGCTGGTGCCTGCCGCTGTCGGAGACCCGCACCGAGACCGACCTCGCCGGCGTCGCCGTCCACCTGCCGGTGACCGCGCTGGCGCCGCCGGACGAGGCGGCGGCCCTGGTCGCCGGCCTCGTCCGCCGGGACGCCGCCGCGCTGCTCGCCTGGCGGCCCCGGGGCGACGGCACCGACCTCGCC